>JAZGBK010000215.1:0-5002 GCA_036476365.1 Dehalococcoidia bacterium | reverse complement strand
TTTCAGCCTTTGCTTCTGCCGCTGCGTTGACATAGTGCCCTTGTCACCATGTAAAATTAACCAACCCTGTAACTGGTGCGTCAAGAAGACCTTGAGGAGGGGACGGTGAAAATCCTGGAAGGCATTCGGGTTATTGACTGGTCGGTGTTCCATGTGGGCCCTTCGTCAGGTGTGAAGCTGGGGGAGCTGGGGGCCGAGGTGATAAAGGTGGAGGAGCCGGGGGTGGGGGAGCTCTCCCGGGGGGTGGAGAGCCTGTATGGGGTGCCCACTCAGCTCCCCTCCGGGCGCAACTGGTTCTTCGAGTTCCTGAACTACAACAAGAAGGGCCTCACCGTAGATATCAAGACGGAGAAGGGCCGGGAGATAATCTACCGGCTGGTGGAGAAGTCGGATGTGTTTATCACCAACTACCGCCAGCAGGCGGCGGTACGGCTGGGGATGGACTACGAGACCCTGCGCCGCTATAACCCCCGGCTCATCTATGCCTCGTCCTCCTGCCTAGGCACTGAGGGCCCCGATGGCTCCAGCCCCGGCCTGGAGGTCATCGCCCAGGCCCGCAGTGGGCTGATGTCGGTGCCGGGGGAGGAGGGCATGCCCCCCCAAATGCTCCACTCCAGCGTGTGCGACCAGACCGGCTCCCTGATGCTCACCCTGGGGGTGCTGGGCGCCCTCCTGGCCCGGGAGAGGCTGGGGGTGGGCCAGGAGGTGACCACCTCCCAGCTGGGCGGCGCTATGCTCCTCCAGTGCTTCAATGTCATGTGCCAGCTCCTGGCCGGTCAGCCCATCCCCCGGGAGGTCAGGACCGAGGCCAAGAACCCCCTCTACAACTACTACCGGTGCCGGGACGGGCGCTGGGTGGTGCTGGGCATGCTCCAGGACCGCTACTGGGCACCCTTCTGCCGTGCCCTGGACCGCCCCGACCTGCTGGCAGACCCCCGTTTTGATACCCTGGCACACCGGGAGGAGCACAACCGGGAGCTGGTGGCCATCCTGGACGAGGCCTTCGCCACCAGGGACAGCGGCGAGTGGGAAGGGCCTTTCCGGGAGCACGACCTGCTCTTTGGGGTGGTGAACGATATGCAGCAGACCATTGCCGACCCGCAGGTGGTGGCCAACAATCTCCTCGCCCCGGTGGACCACCCGGTGCTGGGCCGCACCCCCTGGCAGCTTCTTCCCATCAACTTCAGTCAGACCCCGGTCTCCTTCTCCCTGCCCGCCCCCGAGCTGGGCCAGCACACCGAGGAGGTGCTTACCGAAGTCTGCGGCTACTCCTGGGAAGAGGCGGCCCAGCTACGAGATGAAGGCATCATATAGATAGCAGTATCAGCGAAAGGAAGGCGAGATGACGCACCATATGCGGGGCATCCGCTCTATGCCCTTCCGCATAACGGAGACCATTGAGGCGGGCAGGGACGTGGAGGGGTTGGTTGAAAGCACCAGGAGGGACGGGCTGGTGTACACGGTGCCGGTGCTGAGGAACGCCGTTCTGGGTGGCCTGGGCATCCGGCGCAAGAAGACCGCTGAGAATGTGGTGGTGGTGGGCTGTGCCTGCTACGGGACCCTGGATGCGGTGATTGCCGGCTTTCACCTCCTGGATGCTCTGGGCATAGACTACACCATCCTGGAGAAGGAGTACTGCTGCGGCGCGCCCATGATAGCCTATCAGGCGAGGGTGGGGGAGGACAGGGCCAAAGGCGATGAGGCCGCCAGAGAGTTCATAGGGATGAACATAGCCCTGGCCCGCGAGATGGGGGCCAAGAGGGTCCTCTACTTCTGCCTGTGGTGCATATACCTGGCCCGGCGCTTCTATCCTGATTGCGATGTGGAGCAGCTTTACTACCTGGACATGCTGGCTGAGCCTATGGCCCAGGCGTCCCTGCGGCTGGCTCGGCCCACGGAGATTGCCTACTTTCCCGGGGGCCAGCACCGGAGCTGGGTGTATGCCCCGGACCGGGACTGGGACCTGGACTGGTCCACCTACCGGGGGTGGCTGGACCGGGTTGAAGGGCTCAAGGTGGTGGACATCCCCAAGTACTGCTGCGTCATCGCCCCGGACGCCATCTTCCAGCGGGCGGAGAAGCACAGTATGAGCACGGTGGTTACACCGTGTATGGCGTGCTACGGCAGGCTGCAGCGCAGGGCACCCCAGGGGGTGCGGGTGAAGTTCCTCTCCGACATCCTGCTGGAAGCCCTGTCGCCGGGGGGCTGAGGGGCTTTCACTCTTTTGGAGGGGCTTAGAGTCCAGGAGCGCTATGCTGCAACCTGGCGCCCTGTGACCTGGTGGCCAAACGGACCTGCTCTTCTGCAACACAGGAGGTAAACAATGGTGGTAACACGCCAGCTCAACCTGGATACTCAGGGCCGCTGCCACCTGGTGGACATCACCCCCCAGGTGGCGGCCGAGGTGGTTCACAGCGGGGTAAGGGATGGCATAGTCACCGCCTTTGTGGTGGGCTCCACGGCGGCCATAGGCACCACCGAGTACGAGTCCGGGCTGCTCAGAGATACGGAGGAGCTATGGGAGCGGTTGGTGCCCTCGGCCTCCGGCTACCACCACGACCGCGCGTGGCGGGACGGCAACGGTTTCTCCCACCTCAGGGCCGGGCTGCTGGGGCCTTCCCTTACCATCCCCTTCTCGGAAGGAAGGCTGGCCCTGGGTACCTGGCAGCAGGTGGTGCTGGCCGACTTTGACAACCGCCCCCGCCACCGCCAGGTGGTGCTGCAGATTATGGGGGAGTGAGGGCGCTGCCTGTTGCCGCCCCCGGCAGCCTGTGGCCCCCTTATACCCTGAGGCGCTCCCACCGGGGCCCTTCGGGGGTATCCATCACCCGGTAGCCCAGGGCCGCCAGGCGCTCCCGGAGGTCATCGGCGGTGGCCCAGTCCCGCTGGCGGCGGGCGGCCTCCCGGGACTGGATGAGGGAGGCCACCTCCTCGGGGACAGTATCTGCCTCCTCGGCAGGCTCCACCGTGTGGCTTGCCAGGGCTTCGTGCCACACCTCTGGGGGGATGCCTTCTCCAGGGGCGGGCCAGCGCACGGGCCCCAGCTCCTGGAGGGGGAAGGTGCTCCGTGGAGGATAGACTTCCTCCCGCCTGTCACGGACCAGCGTTACGCCCCCATTACCCATAACAGAGCATGACCCCGCCCCCAGGTCCACGATAAGGGCGGTATGCTCGTCTATCCCAACCACCGTTGTGTCCGGGGGCAAAAGGGACAGCAGGGGGTCCAGCCGGGCCTTCCCTATATAGCAACGACTGGTGTCCAGGTGGGCACCTCCTTCGGCGTTGTTCCAGTGGGTTACGATGACCAGCCGGAGGCCGTAAGGGCCCAGCAGGTCCAGGCCGGGACGCCAGTGGGGGTCCTCCCCCGCCTTGTAGATTTCGTAAATAGGGAGGGTATGGGTTCCCATGGCGATGGCCGCCGCACTGGCCAGGGAAAGGGTGGCCCCCAGGCGGTGGCGGGCCAGGAGGGTATGCCAGGCCCGGGTGCCGCCCAGATGCCGGACGGCATAGGTGGGGCTCCCGGCCCCCATAAAGATATAGTTGGCCTTCAGAATGGGGGCGATGACCTGGGGGTTGTCCGGGCCCTCGGCAGCACCCCGGCGGCGGGCGGGGATGACACTGACCTGGGGGTGGTAGTTCTGGAGGTGGGCCCGCAGGAAGTCTGCGATGCGCTCGGCGACATAGGCGGAGTTGAGTTCAAAACCAGCGGGGGTCTCAAGGATAGCCACCCGCACCGGGGGAGTCAGCTGCTGGAACAGCCGCTCATGCACTCGCCGTCCCGTGGACGCCGTCTCACCGGAGCCCAGGAACGCCACCATGCCCGGTCTGGCCTCTGTCACCTGACACCTCGTTCCTGCATGTTACATTGTCTCACTTCTTGAGCCAAGCTGTGTAGTCTCCCGCATAGCCCTGTGGATGGCTGCCACCGCCTGTGGATGTACCTCTTGTCAAGAGGAGTTACACCAGGCCCTTGTGGCGGAAGTAGGCCCGGAGGGACTGCACCGCCTGAAGACAGGTGCCTTCCCAGGCGCTGGAGAGCGTCACCGTCGACCCCCGAGGGTTGAGGCGGCTGGCCCGGGCGCTGTAGTGGGCCAGGAGCCGGCCTGCGGCCTCCTGCTCACTGCCGCCGTCCCGCAGGCAGGAGAGCACCATCCGGGAGGAGGCGGCCAGGGACAGCTTGGCCTCCCGGATTATGGCCCCGGTCTGGGGGGCAGTCCCGAACTGGGAGAACACCAGTAGCTCTGGATTCAGCTCCTGGATGCGGTTGATGCTGCGGAGGGCGAGGTCCACCTCCAGCATGGGCAGAGGTATGGAAGGCACCAGCAGTCCCGTATCGGGCAGGTAGTGCCCCAACGCCTCCCCGGTGAACAGTGTCCGGGTGCGGGAGTCCAGCAGGCACATGTGGTGGGGGGCGTGGCCCGGGGTATACACTACCCTTAGCTCCCGGCCACCCAGGTCCACCGCCTCCCCATCGGCCACCGGCCGGACGCGTTCTTGGGCCACGGGCAGGATGGGGCCGTAGCGCTCTTCAAAGTGGTGGCCGAAGGATAGGCGGGTGCTCTCAATAAGCCGGGAGGGGTCCGTAAAATGGCGGGTGGCCCGCTGGTGGGCTAACACCATGGCCCAGGGGAGGGATTGGGCCAGGGCGCCGGCACCCCCGCCGTGGTCCAGGTGGAGGTGGGTGGGGACGATGTATTCCACCCCTTTCAGCCCGCCGGGGGCACCCTTCAGCGCCTCCACGATGGAGGGCATCATAAAGGCGGGGCCGGTCTCCACCACCGCACCCCGCTCCCCGGCCACCAGGTACACCCGGGACTGGTAGTGGGCCTCCTTCAGGGTGAAGCGCACCTGGTATATGCCGTCGGCTATCTCGGTGAGGTCGCTCACATTGCTGCTATTATAGCCTTGTGTGGCAGCAACGACTACACAGAGTACCGGTCGTTCACCAGCCGGTCTTTGCCCGGTAAACCCAAGGCGCAGCAAGCGGCGCCCCTACCTTCCG
>JAZGBK010000214.1:0-7141 GCA_036476365.1 Dehalococcoidia bacterium | reverse complement strand
CACCACCTGGTCGGCGTCGGGGAAACGCTCCCCGCTGGCAAACTCAGGGCGGTCGTCCACCACCAGCACCCGGAACCCCAGGGGGCCCGCCAGGCGGGCCAGGGCATAGCCGATGTGCCCGGCGCCGCAGATGAGCAGGGCGGGCGGGGCGGTAAAGGACTCCACCAGCAGGTGGCACTGCCCCACGGTCAGATAGGCCAGCCTGCCCTCACCACCCTTTAGCAGCTCCCGGGCGGTGCTGCGGGCCGCCGCCTCCACCTCCCCACCCCCCAGGCCACCCAGGGTGGAGCCGTCGGGGCGCACCAGCAGATAGCCGCCCTCACCCTCGGTGGCCAGCCGGGCGGTGGCCAGCCGGGCCAGGGCCACGGGGCCCTTTCCCCGATGGGCGGCCACCACCTCGCGCAGGGGTTCCGCCTCGGTCAGGGGCTCCAGCAGCACATGCATAGTGCCGCCGCACACCAGGCCGTCCTCGTCCAGGTCCTCGTTGAGGTGAAAGGCCCGTAGCCGGACGCCGCCCCCGTGCTCCATCAGTGCCGTGGCCTCGGCCCACACCTCGCTCTCCACGCAGCCTCCGCCCAGGGTCCCCGCCAGGGTGCCGTCGCGGCGCACCAGGAGGCGGGCACCGGGCTTCTGGGGGGTGGAGCCGGAGACATCCACCACGGTGGCCATCACCGGGGGCTGCCCCGCCTCAACCAGCCGCAGGGCCTCCTGGTAGAGGAACATCAGCCCCTCGCTTTTTGCAGGGCCATGAACACCGCCTCGGGGCTCATGGGCAGCTCCCGCAGGCGGACACCGGTGGCCTGGTGGATGGCGTTGGCCAGGGCCGGCAATGGGGGCACGATGGGGGCCTCGCCCACCCCCCGGATGCCGTAGGGGCCGTCGGAGGCGGGCACCTCCACGATGACGGCATCTATGAAGGGCACATCGGTGGCAGTGGGGGTCTTGTAGTCCAGCATGGTGGCGTTCTGGAGGACGCCGCTATCGCTGAACTGGTAGCCTTCCATAAGCGCCCAGCCCAGGCCCTGGACGGCCCCGCCCTGTATCTGGCCCTCCACCTGGGTGGGGTTCACCGCCTTCCCCACATCCTGGAAGGCAGTGTATTTAAGCACCTTCACCTGGCCCGTTTCCGGGTCCACCTCCACATCTACCACATGGGCAGCGAAGGCGGGGGCGGACTGGAGACGGGTGGTGGTGCCGGTGGCCGTCACCGGCCCGCCCCGGCGCAGGCTCTGCCGTCCCAGGTCCGCCAGGGATAGCTGCTTTTCCGGCGAGGTGCGGGAGCGGAAGGTGCCGGCTTCGTACTCCAGCTCCCCGGCGTCCACCTCCAGCTCGGCGGCGGCCCGCTCCCGGAGCTGCTCCAGCATGTTCATACAGGCCCGGTGGACGGCGGCGCTCATGGTGTAGGTGATGCGGCTGCCGCCGCTGACCTCGGTATGGCCTACCGAGTCGGTGTCGCCAACGGAAACTCTTATCTGGGAGGGGTCCATCCCCAGCTCCTGGGCGGCCACCTGGAGCATAACCGTGCGGGTGCCGGTGAGGTCCACCGAGCCCAGCACCAGGGAGAAGGAGCCGTCGTCCTGGAGGGTGAGGTGACAGCTGGAAGGCATAATAGCGCCCGGCCAGAAGGCCAGCGCCAGACCCCGGCCCCGATGGGTGCCCTTCAGGGGAGCGGTCCAGGCGGGGTGGCGGGCCACCTGCTCCAGAAGGGGTTGGAGGCCAATGCGGTTGAAGGGCCGGCCTACGGGCGGGGGGTCACCCTCCTCTGCAGCATTGCGGCGGCGCAACTCCAGGGGGTCAATACTTAGCTTCTCTGCCAGCAGGTCCATCTGGCTCTCCACGGCAAATGACGCCTGGGGGGCGCCGGGGGCGCGCAGGGCGCCTATCTTGGGCTTGTTGGTGACCACCTCGCAGCCCTCAAACTTTAGGTGGGGCACCTTGTAGGGGGCCAGGCCGGTGAAGTAAGCGGCCACCACCGGCGCTATGGGGAAGGCCCCGGCGTCAAACACGGCCCTCATGTAGATGGCGGTGAGACTCCCCTCCCGGGTAGCGCCCGCCTTGACGGTGATGACAGTGGCCGGGGCGGGGTAGGTGGCCCGGAGCACCTCCTCCCGGCTCATCACCAGCTTCACCGGACGCCCCGTCTTCCGGGAGAGGAGCACCGCCGGCAGCTCCAGCAGGGTATTCAGCTTGCCACCGAAGCCACCCCCAACCTCCACCGGGACCACCTTTATCCGGGAGGAGGGCACCTCCAGAACGGAGGCAAGCTGGCCCCTGAGGCTGAAATTGCCCTGGGTGGAGGCCCACACGGTTATGTGGCCATTGGGCTCCACCTGGGCCACCGCTGCCGATGGCTCCAGGTAGCCCTGGTGTACCACCCGGGTGCGGAAGGTGTCCTCCACCACTACATCCGCCTCCCGGAAGCCCTCCTCTACGTCCCCCCGGCCAAAGGTGTAGGTGGCAGCAATGTTGCTGGGCCGGTCCAGATTGCCCTCATGGGTGTGGGTGTACTGGTCGGGGTGGATGAGGGGGGCATCCTGCCTCATGGCTTCCTCCGCATCCAGCACGGCGGGCAGGGGCTCGTAGTCCACCTCAATAAGCTCCAGGGCGTCCTCGGCGGTGTGGGGGTCGGTGGCGGCCACCGCCGCCACCGCCTGGCCGTGGAAGAGGACCTTGTCCTGGGCCAGGGCCACCTGCCGGATGTGGTTCAGGTTGAGCTCAATCTCCCCCCGCACCAGGATTGGCTCACCCGTCATGGGGGGGAGGTCGGCCGAGGTGACCACCGCCTTCACCCCCTCCAGGGCCAGGGCCTTGGTGAAATCTATCCTCTTGATGCGGGCATGGGCATGGGGGCTACGCAGCACCCGGCCGTGCAGCATGCCGGGCAGGTGGATATCGGCGGCATACACCGCCCGGCCGGTGACCCGGTCGGGGGCGTCCACCCGGGGCAGCCGCTCTCCGATGAACTTGGCAGACATATCTCCCCTATCCCACCGCCATGATGGCCCGCACCACCTTATCGTAGCCGGTACAGCGGCACAGGTTGCCGGCGATGGCCATGCGCACCTCCGGCTCGGCGGGGTGAGGGTTATCCCGGAGCAGGGCGTAGGCCGCCATGACGAGACCGGGGGTGCAGAAGCCGCACTGGATGGCGCCGTGGTCTATGAGCGCCTGCTGGAGGGGGTGGAGGGCGCCGTTGCGGGCCAGGCCCTCAACGGTGACCACCTCCCGGCCCTGGGCCTCCAGGGCCAGCACCAGGCAGGAGTTCACCGGCCGGCCGTCCAGGAGGACGGTGCAGGCACCGCAGTTGCCGTCGCCGCAGCCCTCCTTGGTGCCGGTTAGCCCCAGGCCGTCCCGGAGCAGCTCCAGCAGCGTGTGGCGAGGCTCGGCCAGGGCCTGGCAGTTCTCCCCGTTCACCGTCAGCGTTACCACCTGCTTCACAGGGCCATCCCCAGTGCCTGCATATTGGCTTTCAGGGTGCGCCGCGCCAGCACCGCCACCAGGTGGCGGCGGTAGTCCGCCGAGCCCCGGACATCGCTGATGGGGCGGCACTCCCCCGCCGCCTCCCCGGCCGCCCGGCCTATCAGCTCCTCCGTAAGCCGTTGCCCCTCTAACACCTCCTCCGCCCGGCGGGCACGCAGGGGGGTGGGGGCCACCGCCGCCAGGGCCACCCGGGCCCGGGAGATGAGCCCCTGGCCGTCCACGGTCAGCAGCGAGGCCACCCCGGCCACGGCGATATCCATCTCCTGGCGGGGGGTGAAGCGCAGGTAGCTGGCGGCACTGCCCTGGGGGGGTGGGGACACCACCACCTCCACCAGCATCTCTCCGGTGCCCAGCACCGTCTCCCCGGGGCCGATGCACACCTCCTCCACGGCCACCTCCCGCCGCCCACTGGGGCCGGCCAGCACCGCCCGTGCCCCTAGACACATGAGGCCGGGCACGGTATCGGCGGAGGGGACGGCGTTGCACAGGTTACCCCCCAATGTGCCCCGGTTCCTTATCTGCACCGAGCCCACCAGCCCGCAGGAGGCGGCGATGACCGGGTACAGACGGAGCACATCGGGGTGGGAGGCTATATCGGACAGGGGGACGGCGGCCCCGATGTGCAGCCCGTCCCCGGCATACTCCAGGCGGCGCAGCTCCGGGACGCCCTTTACATCCACCACCAGGGGGGGTTGAATACGGCGGTAGCGCATCTGGGGCAGGAGGTCGGTGCCACCGGCCAGGGGGCGGGCTGCCGGGCCGGCCCCGGCCAGCAGGGAGACGGCCTCGTTCAAGGTACGGGGGGCGGCGTATTCAAAGGCCTTCACGGTGCCTCCCGGTGCGGTGGCAGAAGCAACATGTTACCCAAGATAGTCTTTTTGCCCCCGCATTTCAAGCCTTTCGCATGCGGGGGGTCAAGCCACAGGAAAGCGATTATCATGCGGCATGGTAACCAGAGTTTCCGGGCATTTGCTTCGTGGTCGTCATATAGCCTGCGTCAGTTCAGCAGACTCAGTGCGAACTATGCGCTGGTGCAACCCCCCGGAGGGCACACCACTCCTCATAGGAGGGCACTTCTTCACTGACCACCCAGAGGAAATGATAGGCGCCCATATCCCCCAGAAACTTGAACTGCTTGCGCAGGTCTTTGACCAACACTTCAAAGCCGCCGTGCGAGCGCAGGTAATTTCGGAAGCCCCCGTGTTCTTTGTCAAGCTCAAGCATGCGCCGGGCGTTACTTACTATAGCCTCAATCTTTCGGCGGTTTCGGATAATGCGCTTGTCCTCTGCCAGCCGCTCCAGTTCTGCACCCGTGAAGTGAGATATGGCTACCGGGTCAAATTCGCGAAACACCTCCCTTGTTCCGGGCCACTTGGCATCGACTACCCGCCAGGATATGCCGGTTCGGAATACCGTTTTGCTCAACACATCCAGATAGTCGGCAAGGGATTTGGGCTGTATCCTCTCCGGGGCTTTCATGACTACCTCCTCGTATGTGGTAAACCGGGCCGTCAGCCACCTGTCAGTTTCTTGGCAAGGGTGGCCACCCGCTCCCCCTGGGTGCGGGCGATGCCCAGCTCGTTGTCGCTGGGCTGGCGGCTGCCATCCGGGGCAGCTATGGTGGAGGCCCCATAGGGGCTGCCGCCACTTATCTCCGCCAGGGTGGACTGCCGGGCCTCGGAGTAGGGCACACCTACGATAACCATGCCGTGATGGAGCAGGGTGGTGTGGAAGCTGAGGATGGTGCTCTCCTGGCCGCCATGCTGCGTAGCGCTGCTGGTGAACACGCTGCCCACCTTGTCTATGAGCGCTCCCCGCATCCACAGGGCACCCGTCTGGTCCAGGAAGTTACGCATCTGGGCGCACATCATGCCGTAGCGGGTGGGGGCGCCGAAGATGATGGCGTCGGCATCCGCCAGGTCATCCACCTTAGCTACGGGGATATGGGCGAAGGCCTGGCGGGCCTGCTTGGCGCCGGACTTCTCCAGTACATCATCCGGCATCAGCTCGGCGACCTGTAGCAGCTCCACCTGCGTCCCCTCTACTTTACGCGCCCCCTCGGCCACGGCCTCGGCCATCTTGTAGATGTGGCCGTACATGCTGTAGAAGATTACCTTTACCTTTGCCACTTTCGCCTCCTTCCCCCGTTTAGCGGTCTCTCAATTATAGCCACAATGCTTTTCCCAAGCCACACCGGAAATGGGGTGGGCCGTAGTCAGGTAGGGGCGCTGCTTGCCGCGCCCTGGGCAGGGCTTGCCCTGCCCCTACATCAGGCATTGAAAGGGCGGCGCTTGCCCGGCCCATCCCCGGGCGGGCCAAAACCTAAGCGCGGATTTCCTCTCGCATGAAGCGGATGTAGGCCACGGCGAAGGTGACGGCGGTAAGGCCCACCAGGGCGGTGAGGTGGGGCCATACCAGCAGCAGGCTCTGGGACAGGGGCAGGGGCCCAGGGATAAGCCCGGCGAAGGGGCTCACCAGCACCGTTCCCAATGCCCGTACGGTGGGGGTAAGCAGGGTAGAGGTGGCTTCCTGGTACAGGGTGGCCGGGGAGAACCGCAGGACCATCTCCTGCACATTTTCGTGCCTGGCCGCCAGCTCCAGAGTAGAGGTATCGGGCACCACAAAAGCAGCTATGAAGAAGGCGATCATGAGGATGAAGAAGATGGAAAAGACCCACAGGCCGAAGGACGTCATGAAGGAGAGCACCGGGCGGTCGAAGAACACCGAGGCCAGCATGGCCACCCCCAGCCAGAAGGTGACATAGAGCACGCTCACCACCAGGAACAGGCCCATGCGGGCCATCTCCTCCACAGCGGGAGGAAAGCCCAGCATCCACATGCCCATGCCGGCGATGATGAGAAATATGGCCAGGAACACCACTCCCACGGTGGTGGCCCCGGCCAGGAACTTGCCGTTTATCACCGCATCCCGGTACACCGGCTGGGAGAGCAGCCGGCTCAGGGTGCCCCGGGAGCGCTCCCCGCTGATGGCATCAAAGCCCAGGGCCAGGCCGATGAGGGGGCCGAAGAAGCCCAGGAAGGCCACGAAGGAGGGCAGCAGGCCGGAGCCGGTGGTGAACAGCCGGAGGAAGACGAACTCGGTGGGGACGCTCTCCACATCGCCCCGGATGGTCCGGGCGGCCACGAACCACGCCCATAGCCCGGAGAGGACGATAAGGAGCAGAAGCAGCACCACAAAGCGGCGGCTGCCCAGGTAGTCGGTCAGCTCTTTCCAGAAGATGGCCCCCATCTACACCTCCTCCCCCCCAGTGAAATAGCGGAGGTAAATCTCCTCCAGGGTCAGGTCTTTGGAGCGCATCTGTACCAGCAGACCCCCCCGGTCCAGGATGGCCCGGGCCAGTTGGGGACGGGTGCCGGGCTGGCAGCGCACGGATATAAAGGGCTCGGCGGCCTCCACCGCCTCCACCCCTTCCACCTGCCGCAGGGCGGTTAGCAGGGCCTCGTCCCAGCCCTCCACCTCCAGCTCCACGGCCAGCCCCTGGGTGCCCAGGGCCTGTCCCAGCTCGGCCACCGTGCCCTGGGCCACCAGCCGGCCCCGGGACATGATGCCCACCCGGCGGCACACCTGCTGCACCTGGTGGAGCTGGTGTGAGGAGACCACCACCGTAATCCCCTGCTCCTGGCTGAGGCGCTGGATGAGC
>JAZGBK010000213.1:0-2054 GCA_036476365.1 Dehalococcoidia bacterium | reverse complement strand
CCGGACCGCCACCGGAGAGAGCTTTTTGAGCGTGCTCGGAAGCTGAACAAGGGGGGCAAGTACCGTGAGGCTATAGACCTCTTCCGGCAACTGATGGAGCCAGGTGTGCCCGCCACCGAACGGGCCGCCCTGCTCATCCAGACCGGAAACTGCTTCCTCAGCCTCAGCGAGCTGGAGGAGGCCGAGGGGCACTACCGGGAGGCGGAGGCCAAAGCCAGAGAAGGAGACGACCAAAAAGGGCAGGCTGCCGCCTTGGGTGGTTTGGGCATCCTCTACAACGTCAAAGGCGAACTGGACAAGGCCGTGGACTACCACTCCCAGGCCCTGAAGATAGACCGGGAAATCGGCAACCAAGAAGGGGAGGCCGCCGACCTGGGCAACCTGGGCAGCGTCTATCTCCAGAAGGGAGACCTGGACAAGGCCCTGGAGCACCACTCCCAGGCCCTCACCATACACCGGGAAATCGGCACCCGGGAGGGGGAGGCCGCTGACCTGGGCAACATGGGCATCGTCTACCGCATCAAGGGTGACCTGGACAGGGCCCTGGACCTCCACTCCCAGTCCCTCAGCATAGAGCGGGAAATCGGCCACCAAGAGGGGGAAGCCTCCGACCTGGGCAACATGGGCAACATCTCAGCGATGAGAGGCAATCTGGGCAAGGCCCTGGAGCACTACTCCCAGGCCCTCAAAATACACCGGGACATCGGCCACCGGGTGGGGGAGGCCAACCAACTGGGCAACATGGGCATCGTGTATGCCGATAAGGGGGAGCCGGACAAGGCTATGGAGCACCTGCGGCAGGCGGAGGCCATCTATGAAGAAATAGGGGCGCGGGGGCCGGGGCTATCCACCGTACACCAGGCTATTCAGGCTATAGAAACAGCTCAGGCCAGTAAGGGAAAACCTAAAAGGGCGAAACCTACAAGGCGGCCAGAACAGCGTGGGCGGCGGACACGGTGAGCTCTATGTCCTCCCGGGAATGGGACAGCGATACAAACAGGGCCTCATACTGGGACGGCGGCAGGTAGACACCCCGCTCTAACATCCCCCGGTGGAACTTCTGGAAGTGCTCCGTGTTGCACGCCGACGCCTGCTCGTAGTCGCCCACCGGCTCGGGGTTGAAGAACAGGGTGAGCAGCGAGCCCAGCCGGGACAGGTAGTGGGGGACGCCGCTCTTGTGGGCCGCCTCCTCCAGGCCCTCGGCCAGCACGGCCGAGGTCTCCTCCAGGGTCTCATAAACGCCGGGGACGCTGAGCAGCCGTAGCGCGGCTATGCCGGCGGCCATGGCCAGGGGGTTGCCGGAGAGGGTGCCCGCCTGGTACACCGGCCCCGAGGGGGCCACCATCTCCATAATATCCCGCCGCCCCCCGTAGGCCCCCACCGGCAGCCCGCCGCCGATGATTTTGCCCAGGCAGGTGAGGTCCGGGGCTACCCCGTATAGCCCCTGGGCACCGGAGTAGCCCACCCGGAAGCCGGTGATGACCTCGTCAAAGATTAGCAGCGCCCCGTGGCGGCGGGTGAGCTCCCGCAGCCCCTCCAGGAAGCCGGGGGCGGGAGGCACCACCCCCATATTGGCCGCCACCGGCTCCACGATGACCGCCGCCACCTCCTCACCCCACTGCCGGAACAGCTCCTCCACCTCGTCCAGGTGGTTGTAGCTGGCGATGAGGGTCTCCCCGGTGAAGGAGGCGGGGACGCCGGGGGAGGCGGGCAGGCCCAGGGTGGCCAGGCCGGAGCCCCCCTTCACCAGCAGGCCGTCGGAGTGGCCGTGGTAGCAGCCGGCGAACTTGATAATCCTGTCCCTTTTAGTGAAGGCCCGGGCCAGGCGCAGGGCGGACATGGCGGCCTCGGTGCCGGAGCTGACGAAGCGCACCATCTCCACCGAGGGCAGGGCGGAGGCGATGAGCCGGGCCAGCTCCGTCTCCCGGGCGGTGGGGGCACCGAAGCTGGTGCCACTACCGGCCGCCCCGACCACCGCCGCCACCACCTGGGGGTGGGCATGGCCCAGGACGAGGGGCCCCCAGGACATCACATAGTCCACAAAACGGTTGCCG
>JAZGBK010000212.1:0-4588 GCA_036476365.1 Dehalococcoidia bacterium | reverse complement strand
AAAGCTTGCCTTCTTCGTAGGAGAATATGATATTTCTTTTAATCATCTTAATTAGGCTCAATGTTCCTGGGGAGCAGTAATTGTTATCTATAGTTTATCATGTTTTGGCTTGCACCAGTTGCTGTTCAACTTACTTGGGTGAGAGGCCACACAAACAACCGCGAGAATGAGCGTTGCGACCAGCTAGCCTTGGAAGCAGCTCAGCGGTCCAACCTGCCTGAAGATAAAGGATACGAAGAAGCGTCATAAGACCCCTTCCTCGTAGTCTTGCTTAAGCATGGCAAGCAGAGCCATGTCCTGCCCGCGCTCAAGGGCTTCAACGGCCTCGGGCGTCCATTCGTAGAATCCCTTGCCGGTCTTAACACCAAACTCGCCGTGTTTCACATGGTGCGCCAGCGGTTGCGGCACAGGCCGCCCTTGACCCGAGAGGACGTCATGTAGCAGATCAAGGCCGACGAAATCCATGCGGTCGAAGTAGCCCGTGGTCGCCATCCGCCTGCCGAAGCCCATCTTTATGATGATATCGACCGTTTCAGGGCTGCACACACCGTTTTCCACCAGCCACATTGCCTCGCTCCCAATGGCGAACTGGATGCGGTTGCCGGCATAGCCAGGAAACTCTTTGGCAATGGCCACTGGCTTCTTGCGCATCTTGGTCAGCACTCTGAAGGCAGTATCTTTTGTCTCCTTGGAGGTCTTCTCGCCGCCCACTATCTCGACCAAGGGGACGAGGTGAGGTGGCTGAAAATAGTGTGTTACCACAACCCGCTCGGGATAGCGGGTAGCTGTAGCGATGGCTGTGGGGCTCAGGCCGGAGCTGTTGGTGGCCAGAATAGATGACGCGGGGCAAATATCGCCCAGCTGGCGGAATACGTCCTGCTTTACGACCAGCTGCTCCAGCACTGACTCCACAACGTAATCGGCTCCCGTTGCAGCATCGGTCATATCAGTCGTCGGCCGGAGGCGTAAGTAGGCGGCGTCAGCTTCCCCGGGTGCTATGAACTGTGCCTCCACCATGCGGTCGAGCGCTGCCCTGGCCCGGGTCATGGCTTTCTGGCTGGTGGCCTGGGAAGTGTTCCAAAGTGTCACATCGTAGCCTGCCCGCGCAAAGTCAACGCCGATACCAAACCCCATTAGCCCAGCGCCAATTATGGCTATCTTGTTTATACCTGCCTCTTTCATGACGATACTCCTTCCGCTGCTGCTGGGTTGCCTTTGCCAACATTTCGAGCACGCTGACAGGTTGTTGCCGACCGGAATCTTGCGACTGACCTGCCCCCGTTGATTGTACCACTTGTTAAGTTAGAGTTGCAGGCATAGCAACTGGTAGTATGGCCTCAGGAGCTGGAGGCGGTAACCCACAGAGCAAACTCCAAAAGGTGCCTCACTGGTCACAAAATAGCGTGCTTTCCAACTGAACAGTGCCATGGCCAGAAAGCGGTAGCCTTCACAATATCACCCGTCTCTCTTTAAGCCGAGCAATATCGTCCCAGCTATAGCCCCCCAGCTCCAAGAGCACCTCCTCGGTGTGCTGGCCCAGCTCCGGGGCGGGGCCCGTTGCCCGGCCGGGGGTCTTGGTCAGGTCCACCGTGATGCCCACCTCCTTTATGGGGCCGTGGGTGGGGTGGTCCACGGTAGTTATGTAGTCGTTGGCCAGCACCTGGGGGTCCTTGGCCAGGTCGGCGAAACTCTGGACGGGGGCGGCGGTACAGTCGTGCTCCCTCATAAGCTGGCACCACTCATCCCGGGTCCGGGTGAGAAACACCTGGTCCAATATGGCTATAAGCTCCTCGCTGTTCTGCGCCCGCTTGGCAATGTCACTGAAGCGGGGGTCTCCGGCCAGCTCGGGACGGCCGATGGCGGCGACGAACACCGGCCAGTAGCGGTCGGCCTCGGTCATGCCCAGGGCTATATACTTGCCATCCTGGCACCTGTAAGTATTGCGGATGGGGTTATTCATCTGATGGTGCTCCCGCAGGTATGGTTCCTTCTCGGTAGTAAGATAGGTCTGGAAGAGCCACTCCTGTACAGCGATGAGAGCGCCCAGGATGGACACATTCACCTCTTGGCCCACCCCCGTCTTCTCCCGGGCCAGTAGGGCCAGAGTGGTGGCATAGGCCAGTTGCAAGGAGCCGGTGAAGTCCCCCAGGCCAAAGGCGCCCTCGGCCAGGATTTTGTCCTCGGGGTTGTGGCGCAGAAAATTCACCAGGCCGGCCCGGGCCATGCCGGTAAGGTCCTGGCCAGGAAGGTCGGCGTCCGGGCCTCGGCCACCATAGGTGCTCAGGTGCACATAGATCAGCCTGGGGTTGATTTTGGACATGGAATCGTAGTCCAGCCCGTACTTTTTCAGCGATTTCTTGCGCAAACTGGTGATGAAGACATCCACCTGGGGTAGCAGCCGGTAGACGGTGTCCCTGCCCTCCGGCTGTCTCACGTCCAGGCCAACGGACTTCTTGCCCCGGGCAGAGAGCTCCCAGGGGTAGTTGACGGGGTTGGTGGGCAGGATGCTGGTCAGCCCGCCGGAGGCGAATATCCCCCTCAGGCGGTCGCCCCCCACCGGCTCCTCAAGCTTGATTACCTCGGCGCCCATATCGCATAGATGGCTCACCCCAAAGGGGGCGGCCCCCCACATGGTAAGCTCCAGGATACGGCACCCGTCCAGCGGTCGTGGCATACTGTCCTCCCGAATCAGCCTTTACCGGAGATTTCCCATTTCAACCAACGATGAAGCAACTCCTATGGCTCATCGTTCTTGGCGCTGATAATATGCCCATGTCGCCTAGCTGTCAACCGGAATTTCCCATTCCCAGCTTCCAAGCGACGACCCCGGCTTCGGTCAGGCGCTCCACCTTGATTGCTTCGGCCCCCATGCCCGCCAGAAACCGGGTACAATAGGGGCCAGCGATGTAGTGGGTGAGGTCCAGGACCTTCAATCCGCTGAGAGCACAGTTCTCCAACTCAGACCTTTCTCTTTCTCAGCCTAACAAGGGCACAAGCAAACATCCTGCAGCGGCGGGATGATACCCGCCAGCAGTGATAAGGCCTCAGTCCCGGGCCTCGGGCAGAGGGGTCAGCCCCAGACTCTCCAGAAAGGCCTCCATCTGTTCACGGACCCCGCCCTCATCGTAATACCTGGGATCGCTGCTGCTACCTTCAAATGTGAAGGCGGGCATACCGTGCTCCCGGAGGAACTGCTTCACCTCTGGGAAACCCAGCGAGATAGCCCGGCAGCCGATGTCCAAGAACATTACCACCGCATCGGACTTCCAGTCCCTGGCTTTGTGCAGAGTGAGGGACGGCTTGATATGCAGGTGAAGCTGGCGTGGAATCATATACCGTTCCAGATAGAGGTCTGCCAGTAGTTCCAGGGCGCTTCGCCGGTCCCTTATCGGCCTCTCCAATTCATGGAAATGAGGGGCGGGATGCATCCTCCCCTCTTCGTCGAAGGCCCAGGCTCCTCTCAGGGCGGGCCCCCGGTCCCCGATAAACAAGGCGCCATATTTTCGGGGGATGGACATCATCCGGTGCATGGCGAAGAAGATATCTTCGCTTTCAAAAAGAATGCGGGCGGTCTCCACCCCGTGGGCGGAGATGCCCCGGGCCACCCTGTCCTTGAGTTCGTCCAGGAGCACTCGGTTGAACTCCACCGCCCGTGCATCGTTGTGGAGCATCCCTGAAATATAGCTCAGCTCCCGGAGCTGCAAGTAGTCCAGGGGCACCGGCACCGCCTGGCAGGTGGTGATAATCTCCGCCATGAGGACGGAGCACTCCCAATCGTTCACCACCTCGGTCATCAGTACCTCTTCATCAAAACCCCTACCAGTAATCCGGGTCAGCCACTCAATGGCCTCTTCCATCTGACCTATCAGGTATTCCTTGCCCTTGAAGGTGGTCTGGGTGGGCTCATCACAATAGGGAATATCAACCGTGAAGGTAGGGAGGCCCAGGATTGAACCTGCCAGTTGGGCCATCTGCTTCTGGGGCTGGCATATTGCCGTCTGGAAGACGAAGTCCATCGGGCTTTGCTCATTGTCCAGGGGGCTTAGGGTGGACAGCCCCAGGATTACCTGGCCGAGCTGGTGGTGCATGGCCGAGCAAAACTCTCCGCCGGGAATATTGTAGCCCTCAGCCGCCTCGTGGAATTTCACCAGAAGCTGGGGGTCTTTCATCGCCGGGCCGAAGTAGGGACCGAAGATACGGCTGACATAAGGCCCGAATGCGGCGAGGATGGGGGACATCATCTCACCTATGCGCATCACCATCATCTTTCCCTGGCGATGTCCCTCCCACAGGTCCGGGATACGCTGCCGCCGTATCTCCCTCATCCGGGCCCACGCCTCCAATGGCTCAGTCCTGTACGTAGTATGGACACTCATCCTACTTCCTCCAGTGCCATCATTTCCAGGAAGGCCTCAACCCGGGTGCGGTATTGCCCCAGGGGTGTGGTAAAGTCCATCTCCAGGGAGAGGGTGGGGATTCCCCTCTGGGAAAACAGGTCCGCCAGCATCGCCTGGTCGGTGGCGTGGGGGTCGCAGAATTTCTGGCGGAGGACTACAATCCCCTCCACTTTGAACTCGTCCAAGAGATG
>JAZGBK010000211.1:0-5529 GCA_036476365.1 Dehalococcoidia bacterium | reverse complement strand
CAGGTCCACGAAGTCCCCGTGGCGGTAGATGGACACCGTCTCATCGGGGATTTCGTCCAGGAGCTCCAGCTTATACGGCTGGTCGGCGAAGAGCTTGCGGGCCTCGTCCCTGGTCATCTCCTCCCTGTGGAAGGGGTGGGCGGCGGCGATGGCCCGGCGCATGGCCTCCTCTATGTGGGGCAGGTCCTCCGGGGTGAGGGGGCGGTTGAGGTCAAAATCGTAGTAGAAGCCGTCCTCAATGGGGGGGCCGATGGCGAACTTAGCCTCGGGGAACAGCTCCTGCACCGCCCCGGCCATCACATGGGAGGCCGAGTGGCGCATGGTCTCTAAGCTGTCTTCTTTCTGGGACAACCCTTCCCTTTCACAGCGGGGGGGAGACCCCCCGGCAATAGCGACCCAACTGCCATTTTATACTCCGTAGGGGGCTTGCGGCAAGCGGCGGTGGCCTGAGACCCCTCCGTTGCCCCCCACGGGCCGCTGTGCTACCATCTACCAGGATGGGGGCTATGGACGCAAGCCGGACAGGGGCGCTATCTGTGCTGCGGGAGGCCATGCGCCTTGAGACCGAGGGCCGCCAGTTCTACCGGCGGGCCGCCGAGGCCATCCAGGATGAGACCCTGCGGCAGACCTTCGCCGACCTGGCCGGGGACGAGGAGACACACCTGAAGGTGGTGCAGCAGCAGTACCAGGCCCTCTCCGAGGGCGGCCCCTGGCAGGATACCCCCGGCATCCCTCGCAGCCGCTCGGACTGGGACCGTCCCCTCTTCCCCAGAGGGCGGGAAGCGGTGCGGCAGGCCCTGGCCTCCACCGATACCCCCCAGGAGGCCCTGCTCTTCGGCCTCAGCATAGAGACCCTCAGCTTTGACCTGTACCATAGGGCGGCCACGGAGGAGGAAGCGGCTCAGGCGCAGGCGGTGTTCCAGTTCCTATCCGGCGAGGAGCGACACCACTGGGACCTGCTCATGATGCGCTACGAGGCCCTCACCGGGCCTACCGGGTGGACCTCATGAGCCAGTGGGAGTGCACCGTGTGCGGCTATATCTATGACCCGGAGCAGGGCGACCCCGATAACGGCGTAGCCCCGGGCACACCCTTTGAGGGGCTGCCCGAGGACTGGCAGTGCCCCGTCTGCGGTGCCCTCAAGAGCGAGTTCCGCCAGCTGGAATAACCGCCCGGCACCGCTCATGCTTCGAGAGCCTCAGCATGGCGGTGCCAAGCCACCTTGGCCCTTGATGGAGATGCAGCCAGGGGCTATACTGTATGGCAAGTTCCTTCCAGATTGAGGCGAGAGGGGGGCAAGATGCTGCCACAGAGTCCCAGGTTGGGGGTGATTGGCTTCGGGGAGGTGGGCTACCATATATCCAAGGGCCTCAAAGGGGCGGGGGTGGGCCAGATTGTGGCCTACAACAACGGCACCAGAAACAGGCCCCCCTATACTGAGGCCTTCAGGCACAAGGCGCAAAGCATAGGCGTGTCCCTGGCCCCCACGCTGGAGGAGATGGTCCACAACAGCGACCTCATCCTGTCCACGGTTATCCCTACCACCTCCCTGGAGGTCGCCGGGGAAGCGGCACCCCTTTTGACCCCCGCACACTTCTTCGTGGACCTGAACTCGTGCTCGCCGGAGGCCAAGAGGGAGGGCTGTGCCCTGGTGGAGGAGAAGGGCGGGCATTACATAGACGGCGTCATCATGGATAACCCGCTGGCGCAGGAGCATCGCTCCAACATCTGGGCCTGTGGCGAGGGTGCCGAGGAGTTTCACCAGGTCATGGGAAAGTACAGCATGAACATCCGGGTCATCCCGGGGAAGGTGGGCGATGCCGCCCTGCTCAAGATGATATTCAGCGTCATCGCCAAGGGCGCTCAGGCCCTGCTCTGGGAGAGCTTGCTGGCCCTGCATAAGGCAGGCCTTGACCCCCAGGTGTACCATGGCCTGAACAACTGGGTCAGCCAGATGGGGCTCCTGGAGCGGGCCGATGCGGTCATCGCTCACTCCGCCATCCACGCCGGTCGCCGGGCGGGGGAGATGGAGTTTGCCGCAGACACCCTGCTCAGTCTGGGCGTCGAGCCGATGATGGCCCGTGCCACCGCACAACGCCTCGCCTGGAGCGCCGGTTTCAACTTCCCGGACCAGTTCCCCGATGAATTCCCTTCCGGCTACAAGGCCGTGTTTGAGGTCATGGACAGAATCACGGCGGAGGGCCAGGCCCGCACCTGACAGGACCTGTTCTTCCCTCCCCACCCGCAAACAGCTCCGGAGCCCGTGGGCGCAGCAAGCGGCTCCCCTATTCTGTCCCTTTTGCTTCCCGCCGCTGGATGGTAAAATCTGTGTGTCATACGAGGAGGTGCTATGGACTTCAATTTCACCCCGGAGGAGGAAGACCTCCGGCGGCGGGTGAGGAAGGTGGCGGTGGAGGAGCTGGCCCCCCTGGCCCCCGAGGTGGACGAATCGGACGATGTGTCCTGGGAGGTGGTGAAAATCATGGCCCGGGAGGGGCTATTTGGCTATATCGCCCCCAGGGAGTACGGGGGGCACGGGGTGGTGCGGGTCACCAACATCTGCATCGTCCGGGAGGAGTTGGCCCGGGCCTGCGCCCAGGCGGATACCACCTTTGCCATGAACGGCCTGGGGGGCTACCCCATCGTCCTGGCCGGGAGCGAGGAGCAGAAGCGCCGCTACCTGCCCCCGCTGGCATCGGGCGAGAAGCTGGGCAGCTTCGCCCTCACCGAGCCCGACGGCGGCTCCGATGTAGCCGCCATGAAGACGGTGGCGGTGAGGGACGGGGACTCCTATGTGCTCAACGGCATGAAGCGCTTTGTCAGCCAGACGGGTGCCGCCCACACCTACACCGTGTTCGCCAAGACGGACCCCCAGGCCCGCAGCCGGGCCATCTCCGCCTTCGTGGTGGAGGAGGGCACCCCGGGCTTCGACACCCATCGCAAGCTCAAGCTGCTGGCCCCCCACGCCATAGGCGAGCCCCTGTTTGAGGACTGCCGCATACCTGCCTCCAACCTGTTGGGCCAAGAGGGGGACGGCATGAAGATAGCCCTGAGCACCCTGGACATGTTCCGCACCACGGTGGCGGCGGCGGTGACAGGCCTGGCCCTGGCCGCCTACGACGAGGCCATCAGCTATGCCCAGCACCGCTTCGCCTTCGGGCAGCCCCTGGCCGAGTTCCAAGCCACCCAGTTCAAGATTGCCGATATGGTCACCTCCATAGATGCCGCACGCCTCCTCCTTTACCGGGCCGCCTGGCTCAAGGACCAGGGCCAGGACCGGGTGATTCTGGAGGCCTCCATGGCCAAGCTGTTCGCCACCGAGATGGCCCAGCGTGTGGCCGACGAGGCGCTGCAAATCCATGGCGGCATGGGCGTGGTCAAGGGCATGACCGTTGAGCGTATTTTCCGGGAGGTGCGGGCCGCCCGCATCTACGAGGGCACCTCGGAGATACAGCGCATCACCATAGCCAGGGAGATTTTCAAGCGGGTGAGGGGTTAGGCCGGTTAACAAACATTATCCTTCCCACCCGCCCGCCCGGTAGATAATTCCGGGGCTGCTCCCCGGTCCCCCTGGGGGCGTGTGAGTGGGAAGATGCAGGACTGCTAAACGACCTGCGATGGGTTAGTCGTAAGTTAGCTTGTGGAGGCAGGATGATTCTGGATAAGTTCTCTCTTAAGGACAAGGTGGCTGTGGTCACCGGGGGTGGCCGGGGCATCGGCCGGGGCATCGCCCTGGCCTTCGCCGAGGCCGGGGCCGATGTCTCTGTGTGTGCCCGCACCACCGCCGATGTGGAGGCGGTGGCCGGGGAAATCCAGGAAAGGGGGCGGCGGGGCCTGGCCGTCACCTGCGATGTGCGCCGGGTTGACCAGGTGGAGGAGATGGTGCACAAGACGGTGGCCGGGCTGGGCCGCATAGATATACTGGTCAACAACGCTGGGGGCCAGTTCTGGTCCCGGCTGCTGGATATGTCGGAACGGGGCTTTAACACCGTCGTCCAGGAGAACCTGACCTCGGTGTTCATAGTCAGCAATGCGGTGGTCAAGAGCATGGTGGAGCAGGGGCATGGGGGCAGTATCATCAACATCAGCACCGGGGGTGCCCTCCACGGGGGGCCGGGCACCGCCCCCTATGCCGCCGCCAAGGCGGGGGTCATCAACCTCACCATGACCCAGTCCTTTGAGTGGGCCCGGAACGACATCCGGGTCAACTGTATCCTCCCCGGGGCGATATGGACCGAGGGGGTGGCGGCAGTGCTGTTCAACACCCCGGAGCGCAAGGAGAAGGGCCTCAGCCGCATCACCAGGGGCCGCTTCGGCACCCCGGAGGACATCGCCCTGGCGTGCATCTACCTGGCCTCCCCGGCCTCGGACTGGGTCACCGGCCAGCACTTCTACATCACCGGCGGCGACAAGTTCTTTTAGGCCCTGGGCGGACTGTCAGGGGCAGCCAGGCTGAGAGGAAACCCCCTTAGCTCATGGAGTTGGGTATCCACATGGCCAGGGCGGGGAAGCCGATGACCAGCGCCAGGGCCACGGCATCGGCCATGAGGAAGGGCAGCGCCCCGGCGGTTACATCCCAGAAGGTCACCCCATAGGGCTTGCCCACCCCGGCGAGCACAAACAGGTTCATGCCCACCGGTGGGGTGGTCTGCCCCATCTCCACGGTTATGCCCAGCACCACCCCCAGCCAGATGGGGTCCAGCCCCGCCTGCAGCATGGCCGGCAGCACAATGGGCACTATCACCAGGATGAGGGGGGCGGCGCTCATGATGGTACTCAACAGCAGGATTCCCATCATGGAGGAAAGGAGCAGCAACAGGGGGGAGAATTCATAGGCCACCGCCGCCTCGGTGAACCGCCACGGGATGCGCAGGAAGCTCATCAGGAAGCCGAAGATGAGGGCGGCCACCACTATGAGCATGACGAAGCCGGTGGTGTGGGCGGTGGCCATGAGCGCCTCGTAGAACTTCTTCAGGGTGAATTTCCGGTAGATGAAGGACAGGATGAGTGCCCCCAATACCCCCACGGCGGCGGCCTCGGTGGGGGTGGTGATGCCCCCGTACATGGAGCCCAGGATGACGAACGCCAGCGCGGCGATGGGCCACACCTTGATTAAGGGCAGAAACCTCTCCTTCAGGCTCACACTCTCTGGGGGGGGGGCTATGGAAGGCTTGAGCTTTACCAGCAGTATCACATAGACGCAGTAGCCGGCGGCCATTATCAGCCCGGGAATCAGCCCGGCCATGAACAGCTTGGCCACCGATACCTCGGCTATATAGCCGTAGAGGATGAACAGGATGCTGGGGGGGATGATGACGGCCAGTCCCCCGGCGGCGGCGATGCTGCCGGCGGCCAGCCTCTTGTTGTAGCCCCGGCTTATCATCTCCCCCATGGCCACCGGGCCGATGGTGGCACAGTTGGCCGTGCTGGAGCCGGTGACGGCGGCGAAGGCGGTGCCGGCGCCGATGCTGGCCAGGGCCAGCCCCGGGCGGAAGCCGGCGAAGAACTTCGCCATGGCATCGTAGAGGT
>JAZGBK010000210.1:0-3808 GCA_036476365.1 Dehalococcoidia bacterium | reverse complement strand
GTACCGAAGCCAGAAGAGAGGTGGAGATCCCCGCCTCCCTCACTGTAAATCAGCTGGCTGCCCTGCTGCATGCGGGTCAGGTGGACATCATCAAGCAGCTAATGCGTCAGGGTGTTATGGTCAACGTAAACCAGACGGTGGACTTTGCCACCGCCGCCGCAGTGGCCCAGAGTTACGGTGTACCGGTGCGGGAGAAGGTTGCCGAGGCTCCCGCTGTGGGGCAGGGGCCGGAGTTTGAAATGGGCCAGGCCCTGCCACGGCCACCCGTGGTTACCATCCTGGGCCATGTGGACCACGGCAAGACCACCCTGCTGGACGCCATCCGCCAGACCAATGTGGTGGCTACCGAGGCTGGGGAGATTACCCAGCACATCGGCGCCTACCAGGTGGAGGTGGATGGTAAGAAAATCACCTTCCTGGATACCCCGGGCCACGAGGCCTTTACCGCTATGCGCGCCCGGGGTGCCCGGATAACCGATATAGCCGTACTGGTGATTGCCGCCGACGACGGTGTTATGCCCCAAACTATAGAGGCCATAGACCATGCCAAGGCCGCCGGCGTGCCTATTGTGGTGGCCATCAATAAGATTGACCGGCCCGAGGCCGACGTTGACCGGGTAAAGCGCCAGCTTACGGAGCACGGGCTGGTTATTGAGGAGTGGGGGGGGGATGTCATCTGCGCCAGTGTATCTGCCAAGCAAAAGGAAGGTATCCCCCAGCTCCTGGAATACCTGCTCCTGGTGGCTGAGATGGCCGAGCTCAAGGCGGACCCCGCCCAGCCGGCGGCTGGGGTGGTAGTAGAGGCAGCCCTGGACAAAACCCGGGGGCCGGTGGCCACCCTGCTGGTCAACAATGGCACCCTCAGCGTGGGAGACATAGCCGTGGCTGGCTATGCCTGGGGCCGGATAAAGGCTATGTTTGACGACCAGGGCCAGCGGATAAAACAGGCAGGCCCCTCTACCCCCGTGGAGGTTATGGGCCTCAGCTCCCCGCCCCGGCCGGGGGATACCTTTACTATAGCCGAGAACGAGCGGCAGGCCCGCTCCCTGGCAGCCAGCCACCAGGTCCGCCGGGCCGATGAGTCCGGCCGCCTCGCCACCCTGGACACCATTTATTCCCAGATAAGCGATGGCCGGGTACAGGAGCTGAATGTAATCCTCAAGGCCGATGTCCAGGGCAGCATAGAGCCTATCCGCACTTCTTTGGAGCACCTCAGCTCCGAGCGGATAAAGGTGAGAGTGATACATACCGGCACGGGCAGCATTACAGAGAGCGATGTCATGCTGGCCATGGCCTCCAAGGGAATTGTGCTGGGCTTCAATACACGCCCTGAGCCAGGCGCTCGCAAACTGGCCGATGCCGAGGGCGTGGACATCCGTTTCTACAACATCATCTATACCCTCACAGACGCCGTCCAGAAGGCTCTGGTGGGCATGCTGGAGCCAGTTTATGCTGAGGTGATCGAGGGCCGGGCCGAGGTCATAGCCATCTTCTCTGCCGGCGTTGGCGTGAAGCGGGTGGCGGGTGTGAAAGTGACCTCCGGCAAGGTCTCCATGGGTGCTCAGGCGAGGGTCATACGCAAGGGCGAGGTGGTGGCCGACTCCCATGTCAAGAGCCTGCGCCGTTTTCAGGACAAGGCCAACGAGGCCAGTGAGGGCATGGAGGCCGGAGTGGGCATAGAGGGCTTCTGGAACTTCGCGGTGGGCGACCAGATTGAGTGCTATCGTCGGGAACGGGTGGACTAACTGTGTCGCGGCGCACCCAGCGCCTGAACGACCTCCTCCGTGAGGAACTGGGCCAACTCCTGCTCCATCAGGTGAGGGACCCCCGGCTCTCCGGCGTGATTACCGTGACCTCTGTGGAGGTGGCCTCGGACCTGAGCCTGGCCCGGGTGTTCATCAGCGCCCTGGGCGGTCAGGAGGAGAAGGCCGAGGCTATGAAGGGGATGACCGCAGCCTCGGGCTATCTGCGCCGGGAGCTGGCCCAACGCCTTTCCCTGCGACGCATGCCCCGGCTGGAGTTCTACCGGGATGATTCCATCCAGGAAGGGGTGGAGACCCTCTCTCTCATCCAGAAGGTGAGCGGGGAGGTCCATTCCGGAGGCGATTAGGCCCCTGTGAGCATAGACGGCATCCTCAATGTGTTCAAACCGGTGGGCCCCTCCTCTTTTGATGTGGTGGCCAGCATCCGCCGCTGGAGCCGCGAGAAGAAGGTGGGCCACGCCGGGACACTGGACCCGCAGGCCGGCGGCACCTTCCCCGTGTTCTTGGGACAGGCCACCAAGCTCATGCCCTACATGCTGGAGACCTCCAAGAGTTACCGGGCCGTTATTGAGCTGGGCACGGCCACAGACACCTACGATGCCGAGGGCCAGGTTACCCGCCGTGGGGATGCCTCGGCGGTGACCCGCAAACAGGTGGAGGCGGCCCTGGAGGCCTTCACCGGGGTTGTCTGGCAGAAGCCGCCTCCGTTCAGCGCCATAAAGCGGGACGGACAGCGACTGTACAAGCTGGCCCGGGCTGGGGTGGCCGTGGAAACTCCTCCCCGCCGGGTGGAGGTGTTCCACCTGAGTGTTACCGACTGGCAGCCACCCCTGGTGACCGTGGAGCTGGAGTGCGGCCGTGGCTTCTACCTGCGCTCCGTGGCCTACGACCTGGGGGAGGTCTTGGGCTGCGGCGGCCATCTGAAGGAGCTGGTACGGCTGAAGTACGGCGTCTTTACGGTAGAGGAGACAGTCACCCTGCCCCGGCTGGAGGAGGCCTTCCGCCACGGGGAGTGGGCCCCCTACCTCCGCCCCCTGGACTCGGTGCTGGCCGGATTGCAGCCGGTGGAGCTGGACGAGGCTGAGGCCAGGCTGGTACGGCACGGCCGCCCCCTGCCCCTGAGGGTGCGGGGACAGGTGGGGGAGCGGGCACGGGCCTATGCCCCCGGAGGGCAGTTCCTGGCCGTCCTCCGCTTTAAGGGTCAGCTCTGGCACCCGGAGAGGCTCTTCCTGCCCCGAGGTTAGGCCCGTTTCCGGCACCCTGCGAAGTCGTTTGCCAGCTATTCCTGGCCCACCCGCCTGCCCAGTTACATTATCTTGGGGGCGGAGGGCCCTGATGAGGCGCACAGTACCGCCTTAAGCTCCGGGGTGGGGGCCAGTTCTCCGTCAAGATGGTTGAGGAACATCGCCTCCTTGCCCCCCAGCACCCTGGCGGCACCCCGCTGCTCGGCCTGCCTGTAGGCCACGAGCTCATCGGCCGGGAGGTTCCCATCCTGGCCGCCGCCACCGTGTGCCGCTCCTCGTGATGAGGGGGCCGCCTTAGCCCTGTGAGCCTTTCCCCTCCATCTTATCCTTGACATAAAGTGCGATGGCATCCGTCCTGGTGCCGGGGAGGAAGACCTCGTCCACCCCGGCCTCTTTGAGGGGGGCGATGTCCTGGCGGGGGATGGTGCCCCCCACCAGCACCAGCACATCCTCCAGCCCCTTCTGTCTCAGCAGCCGTACAGTCTCCGGCACCAGCCGCATGTGACCTGCGGAGAGGATGCTGAGGCCCACCACCTGGACATCCTCCTGTAGGGCGGTCTCGGCTATCTCCGCCGGGGTCTGGTTGCCGGCGAAGATGACCTCCATTCCGGCGTCCCGGAGGGCGGTGGCTACCACGATGGCCCCCCGCCAGTGGCCGTCTATGCCCGGCTTGGAGATGAGCACTTTATAGCGCTGGTTCACCCTTACCCCCTATCTCCCGATGGGCATGTGCCACAGCGGGAACATCCCCCGCCACATGCCCTGGATTTCCCCCAGGGTGGCGTAGGCCTTCACCGCCCG
>JAZGBK010000021.1:0-2419 GCA_036476365.1 Dehalococcoidia bacterium | reverse complement strand
CGCCGTGCCGGGCTCTCATAGCTCATAAAGATGCCCTCGGGCGTTAGCTGCTTGTCAAAGACCTTCTGTGTCTCAGCCATGGCTCCCTCCTTACTCCCAGTAGCGCTCTTTGGCCTCGGGGTTCCACCAGCAGGTGGGGTCGGCCGCCTGATAGTCCCCGGTATAGTAGTAAGCCTGTGCCCGGCAGCCCCGGCAGATATCGTACTTCTCGTTGTTCTCACAGGTGGCGCAGGCCCCCTTTACCGGGAACTGGTGGGTAAGCAGGTCCCGGTTGCCCTCCACGATTTCTCCCAGAGGGCGCTGGAAGATGTTGCCAACGGCAAAATCGGGCAGGAAATCGCAGGGGAGGACATTACCGCTGACCTCTACATAAATCATGTTGTGGCAGAAGAACTTGGTGAGCTCACACACCCCGTAGCGCAGGTAGTCCTCATCACCCAGCTTCTGGGCCCGGTATTCATAGGCCCGCTTTAGCTGGGAAAGGGTGGGCAGGAGGGCGCTCTGCTGCTGGGCGTAGCCCTTGAGGCGTAGCGGGTACAGGACCACATAGGAGACACCGATTTCGTCCACCAGCCAGTCCATGGTCTCCTCCACCGTGGGCAGGATGGGCTGGCAGAGGACTATCTGGCAAAAGAGTTTCTCCGCCGGGTAGCCTGCGTCCAACAGGTTGTAGAGCCCCTTTATCCGCTGGGGAAGTAGCCCCTTCTTGCCCGGGGCGATGGCCAGAAAGGCCTCCTCGTCCCGTGTTGGGATGTGGATGGTCACATAGCCGTTTTGGTGGACTTGCAGGTCGTTTACAATCTGGCGGGCAACTTTAGGGGTGTAATACTCCCCGGTGCTGCAGATAACCGACCTCATCCCCTGCTGCATGGTGTGGAGGGAGAAGTCATACCAGTGGGGGTGGAGCAGGGGCTCGCCGCCGATAAGCAGTACCTGCTTCAAGTCCATCTCTCTGGCCTCATCGATGAGGCCGAACATCCGCTCCCGGTCGATGAACCGGCTGCCGGAGCTATCGCCGCTGGCATAGCAGTAGCTACAGCCGCCGTAGCACTTGTCGGTAATCTCCACATCCATCATCAGCACCCGCTTCTCGTCCCGTGCCCGTTTGCGGGAGGGAGACATGAACTTGTGCAGCCAGGCGGTAGTCCGGGTGGTCTGCGTCCCCTTGGTCCCCTCTTGCCGCTCCTCTTCCATAACACCTCCCTATGGAGCTGACGACAATTAGCCGGATTATACAGCCTGACCGAGCGGTTAGCAACCGGTGGGCAGTGAAGCTGGTGGTATTGTTTCCCAGGGCTGTGTTTCCAGTATAATTTGAAAAGCGTAAATCCCGGCTTATGCTTGTGCTTGTTAGGCCCTCAGGAGGCGTTGCCATGTTAGGTCAGGGAGTGGGCGGTGACCATGGTATCCCCACACAGTACCGGGACTTGCTACAGGCCCTGGAAGGGGTGCTACGCCACCGCCAGGCATCCCCCACCACCGGCAGCGAGGAGGTCTATTACCAGCTCCTGGTGGACTACTTTGCTGAGCCGCTGCGGGCCAGGGAGGCAGGCCGCCCGGTGGTGGCCCACGGCTGCTATGTCCCCCCTGAAATCTTTTACGCCCTGGGGATAGCGCCCCTGTGCCTGGACAGCGTCGGCATCATCTCCGCCTCCCTTTTCAAGAACTACCCGGAGCTGGCGGCCGTGGCCCGCCAGATGGGACTCCCTGTGGAGATATGCTCCTCCCACCGCATGCAAGTGGCCCTGGCCCGGCAGGGGTGGTTGCCCCGGCCCGATGCGGTGGTGTGGAGCCACCAAATCTGCGACTCCAGCTCCAAGACCGGGGAGATGCTCCAAAAGCTCTACGAGACCCCAGGCTACTTTCTTGACCGCCCCTGGGCCTACCGGGAGCAGGATGTGGGCTATTACACCGAGGAGCTGGGCTCCCTGGTCTCGTTCCTGGAGGGCGTCAGCGGCAGGAGGATGGACTGGGACCGGCTGTGCCAGGCCCTGGAGTTCAGCCAGGAGATAGCCCGGCTCCAGGGGGAGATTAGTGCCCTGACCCGGGCTGTCCCCTCCCCCAGTCATAACCGTATTGGAGTGCAGTTCCAGGCGACCAACTGGATTCTCCTGGGGCAGCCGGCGGGGGTCACCCTGGCCAGCGCCATCCGCGATGAGCTGGCACAGCGGGCGGCGGCGGGGAGGGGCTATTACCCGCAGGAAAAGTACCGCCTCCTGGCCCTCTATCCCCCACCGGCCTTCCGCTGGAAGCTCCTGGACTGGATGGGCAGGGAACACGGTGCCTGTGTGGTGGTAGAGAGCTACGCCTACCACTGGGGGCCCTGGGAACTGGACCCCCGCCGGCCCCTGGAAAGCCTGGCCCGCCGCTGCTTTGCCACCCCGGTAAGCCGCCACTACCATGGCCCTCCCCACCACCT
>JAZGBK010000209.1:0-2498 GCA_036476365.1 Dehalococcoidia bacterium | reverse complement strand
CCCCACACCCCCGTGGAGTGGGTGACCGGACTCTACCGGGGCCTGCTGGAGGTGGCCGCTGCTCATGGGGTGGGTATAGTGGGGGGGGATGTGCACGCCGCCCCCCAGGTGGGGGTTACCGTGGCCCTGTGGGGCACCGTGGAGGCGGAGGCGCCCCTCACCCGCTCCGCCGCCCGGGCCGGGGACAGGATAGCGGTCACCGGCACCCTTGGGGCCTCGGCGGGGGGCCTGCGGCTGCTGAAGGAGGGCAGGCCGGTGCCCGACTTTTTGCGTCAGGCCCATCTGCGCCCCCGGCCTCAGGTAGAGGCGGGACAGCACCTCCTCCGCTGCGGGGTAAGGACGGCCATTGACATCAGCGACGGCCTGCTGGCGGACCTGGGGCACCTGTGCCGGGCCAGCGGGGTAGGTGCCCGGGTGATGGCCGAGCAGGTGCCGCTGGACCCTCACCTCCGGGATGCCTTCGGCGCTGAGGCCCTGGGGCTGGCCCTCTCCGGCGGGGAGGACTACCAGCTCCTGTTCACCGCCCCGGACGGGGTGATTAACAGGGTTAGGCAGGGTCTATCTTTTACCGATATCGGAGAGGTAACATCGCAGCAGGGGCGGACGGAGGTAGTGGACGCCGGGGGACACCCCCTTGCCTATAAAGAGAAGGGCTGGCAGCACTTTGGACCCCGTTGAGGTGGTGAGCCACAGCGCCGAGGACACCCAGCGCCTGGGAAGGCTGCTGGGAGAACAGGCGTGGCCGGGGGAGGTGGTGCTGCTGGTGGGGGAGCTGGGTGCAGGCAAGACCTGCCTGGCCCAGGGGGTGGCCCAGGGGCTGGGTATCACCGAGCCCGTCCTCAGCCCTTCCTTCGTCATCCTGCGCCAGTACACCGGCCGCCTTCCCCTGTACCACATTGACCTCTACCGTATAGAGCGCCTGGATGAGGTAGCCGACCTGGGCCTGGACGATTACCTCTACGGCGATGGGGTGAGCCTGGTGGAGTGGGCGGAGCGGGGGGAGGGGCTCTTCCCCCCTCAGCACCTGCTCATAGAGCTGGAGCTCCTATCCGAGACCCGGCGCCGCCTGCGCCTTCACCCCAGGGATGGGCGCTACCCGGAGGCGGTGGAGCAACTGCGCGCGCTGGTGGGGCTGAAATAGATGGAGCTGGCCATAGACACTTCCCTGAACGCTGCTGGCCTGGCACTGTGCCGGGAGGGACAGGTGGTGGCCGAGCTCTCCTGGCACTCGTCTCGGAACCAGAGTGTCGAGCTGCTGCCCAGCCTGGAGTTCCTGCTGCACCGGGTGGGGGCTGCCCTGGCCGATATAGGGCTGGTGGTGGTGGCCCGGGGGCCGGGTGGCTTCAATGGGGTACGGGTAGGGCTGGCCACAGCCAAGGGGCTGGCCCTGGGGCTGGGGGTGCCCGTGGTGGGGGTGAGCACCCTGGAGGCCATGGCCTTTCCGCTGCGGGGGGTGGGGTTGCCTCTGTGTCCCATCATCCCTGCGGGCCGGGGCCAGGTGGCGGCGGCCCTGTTCCGGGCCACCCCCCGGGGGTGGCGCCGGCTGAGGAAGGAGCACCTTATCACCCTCCAGGAACTGGCCCCGCGGCTGCCCCGGCGCACCCTCATCTGTGGCCGTCCCCCACAGGAGGCCGCAGAGGCCCTGTGCCAATTCCCGGCGGCCCCACTCCTGGGGCCGGCCATGGGGGTGGCCGCCCTGGGCTGGGAGCGCTTCCAACGCGGGCGGGCGGACAGCCCGGCCCGCCTCCGTCCCCTCTACCTCAGGCCGCCCTCCATCACCCAGCCCAGACCCTTCCAGGAGGTGGCAACATGAGCCGGCAGGAGCAAGGGAAGAATTTCCCTTTGTGCTATGGGTGTGGCCAGGAGAACCCCATCGGTTTCAAGCTCCAGGTCCACGGCGACGGGGAGCGCACCTGGGCCGAGTTCACCCCCGGCCAGTACCACGCCGGGTGGCCGGACATAGTCCACGGTGGAGTGCTGTGTGTGCTGCTGGACGAGGTCGTAAGCTACCTGCCCTATTTCCGGTTCCCCGGCCGCCGGACGGTTACCGGCAGGATGGACACCCGCTTCCGCCGCCCCGCCTATGCCGGCCAGCGCCTGCTAATCTCGGCCCATATAGCCAGGGAGAGGAGCAAAGTGGTGGAGGTGAGGGCCTCCATCACCGCGCCCGATGGCGGAACTGTGGCCGAAAGTGATTGTTTGGTATTCCTGCAGGGGAAGGAGACATAGCCTTGGAACAGACCCTGGTCATCGTCAAACCCGATGGAGTGCAGCGGGGGCTGGTGGGGGCCATTATCTCCCGCCTGGAGCGGCGGGGCCTCCGCCTGTCTGCCATAAAGCTGCTACTGGTTGACGAGTCCCGTGCCCGGAGGTTGTACGAGGTGCATGTGGGCAAGCCTTTCTACGAGACCCTGGTCGGCTTCATCGTCTCCAGCCCGGTGGTGGCCATGGTGTGGCAGGGCCAGGGGGTCATTGACATCGTCCGCCGCACCATGGGG
>JAZGBK010000208.1:0-3710 GCA_036476365.1 Dehalococcoidia bacterium | reverse complement strand
GCCACAGCCACGCCGGACATGGTCCCCGGTGTGGTGGGAACACCCTTGACCTCGGCTAATTTGCCGAGCTCCTGGGGACCGGCCACCAGGCTCAGCTCCTGGGGCGCAAAGCCGCTGCTGAGCAACTGTTGGACGGCTTTCCTGGCCCGAGGCAGGTCACGATAAAGCTTAACTACAGCTTTACCCATAAACTCCCCCTTTACGCAGTCCTTTCATTTTACCATCGGGCCTCAAAAGGTGTCAACCAAAGCTGCTGAGTTCATTGACCCGCCCCTGGGGGTCTGGGTGGTGCGTAGGGGCGGCGCTTGCTCCGCCCATCCCCCCCAGGGCAGGTCTCTGACCTGCCCCTACAAGAGGGGTCTGGGGGGCTTCGCCCCCCAGGGTAATCTAACGGGGCGGGCGGGTGGGCCAGACCAGGATTGAAAGGGCGCAACGGTGTCTGCTACAATACTGCCGAAGGAGGCGTAGATGGAGATTAAGCTACTGGGCATCAGCGGCAGCCCCATCAAGGGGGGCAACTCTGATACCTTCCTGCAGCAGGCCCTGGAGGCCGCCGAGCAGCAGGGGGCCACCACCGAGCTCATTTCCCTGGCCAAGATGGACATACGGGACTGCATCCATTGCAACTGGTGCGTGCGCAAGCAGGAGGAGGGCCAGTACTGCAATCAGCATGACGATATGTATGAGATATACCCCAAGGTGCTGGAGGCCGATGGCCTGCTTTTGGCCACCCCGGTGTATTTCACCCGGCTCTCCGGCTATATGGCGGTGATGCTGGACCGATTCCGCTGCCTGGGCCACGGCAACCTCTACCACCGTGCCCTGAAGAACAAGGTGGGCGGCGCCCTGGTGGTAAGCTGGTACCGCAATACCGGCACGGAGACGGGACTGCTCAGCCTGCTGGGCGCTTTCCTGGCCGGCGGGATGGTGGTGGTGCCGCCGGGCCTGGGGCTGGGGTCTCCCATGGGGGCGGTGGGGCTGTCCAGCGATAAGGGCGAGGGCGGGTTCGACCCCAAGGACCGGCTGGGGGTGCTCAAGGACGAGTACGGTGTGGCCTCGGCCCGCCAGCTGGGCCAGGAAGCGGTGGATATGGCCCGGCTGATTAAGGCCGGACAGCAGGCTCTAAAGGGCGAAGCGGTAGCCTAAGGCCTTGCCAATATCGTCGGCCCACTCCGGCCTCTGGTAACCCCAGGCCACCACCAGGCCGAAGCTGCCGGTGAGCATCATGGCCCCGTAGGGGGCGGCGGGGTAGGCCCGCAGCCCTGCCCCGGCGGCACGGGTGCGGTTGGGTCCGGTGATGACTACAGGTGGCCTTTTCGCTGCGGTCTCCAGAATAAAGCAGCCGTGGCCGCCGTCCTCCCACACCTCCTGGTTGGTGAGCTCCCCGCTCAGGAAGCGGTCCACCACCCGGCGCAGCCTGGCGGCGGGGAGAAGCCCGGTGTGGTGCTCAAACAGCCCCAGGATGTTGCCCTCCCTGAGGTGGAAGCCCAGGCTGTGGGCGTTGCCCAGGTTGAGGCTGAGGCGGTGGGGGTGCCGGGCTACCCGCCCGTCCAGCCCTGCCCCCAGGGCGGCGGCGGCACCGGTATCCATGAGCAGCAGGGGCAACGGCCGGTCAAGGCTGCGGGACACTGCCAGCATGCGGGTGAGGGAGGGGGGCACCTCCGGGGCCAGGTAGCAGAGCCGCTCCAGGCGCTGCCTGTCCTCCACCAGCCCCCTCAGGTACTGGAAGCGGAAGAGGCGGTTGCTCATGCCCCGGGGGGCCTCGCCGTGGTCCAGCACCGCCACCGCCACGGCATCGGGCTCCACCGGGCCGGTGAACGGCTCTATGGCGCTGAGGACGGCCTTGAGGTCCAGGTCCCTCAGCTCCACCTGGTGCACCCCGGAGAGGCCCCGGGCCTCGTCCTCGGAGACAAGCTTCACCCCCCTGTCGGTCACCTGCTGGGGGTCATCGTCAAAGGTGAGGGCGGCGGGGAGGGTGGCGTAGGCCGGAAGTCCGGCTCTCAGGTGGCGTTTGAGGGCGCTGGATATGGCCCCACCCCCCATGGTGACCCCGGTGAGGAGCAGGGGCTTGCCCGAGGCGGTGGCCTCCCCTATGCGGCGGGCGGCAATCCGGGTGGGGGAGGGCAGGACGAGCTGCACCGAGTTCTCCACCCTCTGGGCGGTATCCAGCAGCAGCACATCCTGCGTCCCCGCCCCGATGTCTATGGCCAGAAGACGCAACTAACCCTTCTTCCGTGTCCTGCGGGCTTTTTGTCCCCTTATCGCCTTTTTCACGGAAGCAATGTTCTCTTTGGTGGTGGCTATCTCCCGCTGTGCGCCTATTGCCTGGAAGAGTGACAGGGCCTGCTGGAAGTGTTGTAGGGCCTTGTCTAATTGGCCCTGGTGGCGGTAGACAATCCCCAGGTTGCCCAGGGCTTTGGCTTCCCCGAGGCGGTCGCCTACCCCCCTTTGGATTGCCAGGGCCTCCTGTAGGTGCTCTCGTGCCTTGTCCAGTTCCCCTATGTTGCGGTAGACCAGCCCCAGTCCGCCCAGGTCCTGGGCTTGCCCCAGGCGGTTGCCTATTTCTTTGTCTATTTCCAGGGCCTGCTGGTGGTGCTTGAGGGCCTCCTCCAGCTCCCCCAGCTGGCGATAGACAATCCCCAGGTTGCCCAAGGCCTGTGCTTGCCCCAGGCGGTAGTCTGCCTCCTTACAGATTGCCAGGGCCTCCTGTAGGTGCTCTCGTGCCTTGCCCATCTCCCCCTGCTGGGCATAGACAATCCCCAGGTTGCCCAGGTCCTGTGCTTGCCCCAGGCGGTTGCCTATTTCTTTGTCTATTTCCAGGGCCTGCTGGTGGTGATTCAGGGCCTTGTCCAGTTCGCCCATGTCGGCGTAGACATTCCCCAGGTTGCCCAGCTGGTTGCCTTCCCCCCGGCGGTTTCCTGCCTCGGTGTGTATATCCAGAGCCTGCTGGTGGTGGTCTCTGGCCTTGTCCATCTCCCCCCTGTCAGCGTAGACCAGCCCCAGGTTGCCCAGGGCAGCGGCGGTGGCTTCCCTTCTGTCATTGGCATCGGCAATGCCCTCGGCGGCGGCCAGCGAGTTCTTGTAGGCTGCCTCGGCCTCTGAGAACTGGCTGATGGCCAGGTAGGCGTTGCCTATGAGCAGGTAGATGGAGGCGCTGTCTTCAGGGCTTACCCCCGGCCCCAGGCAGGCCTCCAGGTACCGGATGGCCTCCTGGTGCTTTTCCTCCCTGGCCAGGGCCGCCGCCTTGGCCAGGTTCTCCCGGCGGCCTTGCTCGGCCAGCAGGTGCCGCAGGCGCTCATCGCCGGGAACGGCCCTCCAGTGGTTGAAGGCGTCTGTGAGGTTCTTTACTTCTTTGGTGAGGTTGTCTACCTGCTTGCGTGAAGGGGCTACAAGGCCAAAGTATATGGCCACAACTAAAGCAAGTGCGCCAAAGAATATGGTCGCAATTAAACCGAGTGTCCCGATGTCGGCGAGTATTGTCACCGGCCTTCCTTTGGGGCTATCGTATCACATCGGCGCCCATATACGGCTGGAGGGGGGGGGGGACGGCCACGGTGCCGTCCGCCCTCTGGTAGTTCTCCAGGAGGGCGATGACCATGCGGGGCAGGGCCAGGCCGGAGCCGTTGAGGGTGTGGACCAGCTGCGGCCGGCCGCCGGGCTCGGGACGGTAGCGGATGCGGGTGCGGCGGGCCTGGAAATCGGTGCAGTTG
>JAZGBK010000207.1:0-4535 GCA_036476365.1 Dehalococcoidia bacterium | reverse complement strand
GGTATGTTTATGACGGCGATGTTGAGCTCTTCGGGCAGGTTGGGGGCCAGCTCCACTACCCTTCTGAAGAGGGCCACCAGGTTCTGGGTAAGGGCTTCCAGCTCCGGCCCTTCCTCAGCCGTCTCGGCTATTTCCTCCACCTTGGCCTTAATGTAGGGCTCCGTCCGGGTCACCTTGGCCATGCGGATGCGGGCCTGGCCCTGGAGGAAGGCCCGGATGGAGCCATCGGGCATTTTGAACATGCGCACTATGGTGGCGGCGGTGCCCATGGAGTAAAGGTTCTCTGGCGTGGGGGCCTCGGTGCCCGGCCGCTGGGCGAAGATGCCCACCACCCGGTCCCCGGAGGCGGCCTCATCTATCAGCCTGACGACCTTCTCGTTGCTCGTGCCCAGGGGGATGAGGATGGCGGGGAAGGCCACGGCGTCCCCTGAGGGCAGTATGGGCAGCTCTTTGGGGATAACGGCCTTGTCCAGCACGGCGGCCTTGCGGGCCCTGGGCATGCTCTCCTCCTAAATCTCCTTCACTATTAGCCGCGCCGGGTGGAGTTTGGCCTTGGTGAGCACTATCTTCAGCATGCCGTCCTCAAAGGTGGCCTGGGTGGCCTCTGGCTGCACCGGGGTGGGCAGCGGCACCACTCGCTCAAAGGGGCCCCAGTAAATCTCCAGGCGGTGGCAGCTCCGCTTGGGGCTGTGAGGGTCCTCCTGGCGGCGTCCCCGCACCCGCACGGTGTTGCGCTCCACGGCCATCTCCACTTGGCCCTTGCGGATTCCGGCCAGCTCCACCAGTACCACTACCTGGGTCTCCGTCTCGATAACATCCACCGCCGGCTCCCAGCCCCGGAGGCGGAACTGGTGGGAGGGTGGCTTGCGCCGAGAGAAGTCGTCAATGAACCTCTCCACCTCCTGCTGCATGGTGGTGAACCAGTCCCGTCGGAACGCCATAGCTATCCCCCGTTGCCTTCCATGAGCACTATTATAACCGCTATGGGAGGTGTAGGGAAATCCGGGGGTCGCTTTGAGGGCAGTACCCCCACGGGGTCCATGACGACGAACAGGGGAATGAAGGTAAGGAGGGACTGGGAGAGCGGTGGCTATGCTGGCGGTGTCTTCCCCTGGCGGTGGAAGGCGAAGAAGGTCACCACCTCGTCCCCCTCGTCCATAGTCATAAGGTTGACCCCCCGGGTGTGGCGGCCCTGTATGGATATCCCCTCCACTTGGGTGTGGAGCACCTGCCCCTGGGCGGAGAGGAATACCACGTCCTGGCCGGGGACGACCAGCGACGCAGCGGCTATCGGGCCCGTCTTGGCCGAGGTGCTCATAGCGACGACCCCTTTGCCCCCCCGGCCCTTGGTGGGGAAGCGGTCCAGGGGCACCCGCTTGCCAAAGCCGTTGGTGGTGATGAACAGCAGGTAGCCCTCCTTGCTCACCGGCTCCATGCCTACTACCCGGTCATTCGGCTCCAGCCTCATGGCGCGCACGCCCCCGGAGGCCCGGGAGGCTGTGCGGAGGGGACCGCTGGGGAAGCGTACGGCCTTGCCCCCCCGGCTCACCACCACCACATCCTCCTCGCCGGAGAGGGTCCGGGCGCAGGCTACCATATCTTCCTTCCTGAGGTTCATGGAGAACAGACCGCTGGTGCGCACCGTGCTGAAGTCGGCCAGCCGGGTCTTCTTCACCACGCCTTGCCGGGTGACCTGCAGCAGGTAGCCCTCAGCCGCTAAGGTGGGGACGGCGGCCAGGGAGGTGATGGTCTCCCTGGGGGTGAGCCTTTCCAGCACGTTGAGCAGGGGAGCGCCCCGGGCGGTGCGGGAGGACTCGGCAGGGAGATGGTAGGCCTTCAGGGTATATACCTTACCGCTATCGGAGAAGAACATGACATAATCGTGGGTATCGACCACCAGCATCAGCCGGCCCTCGTCAATGCCGGTGCCGGCCAACCCTTTGCCGCCACGGCGCTGGGTGCGGAATATCTCCGGAGGCAGCCGCTTCAGGTAGCGACTGCCCACGGTGACCATCACCTGCTGGTGGGGTATGTATGCCTCTTCGGGGACCTCTTCCGCTTCCTCGCCTATCTGTGTGCGGCGGGTATCGGCAAAGCGGCTTTTCAGGCCTCGCAACTCTTCCTGTATCAGGTAGAGTATCTTCCGGGGGTTGGCCAGGAGGTCCTCCAAGTAAGCTATGGTGCGCAGCAGCTCGGCGTACTCATCTTCAATCTTTTGTGTCTCCAGGGCAGCCAGCCGGCGCAGGGGCATATCCAAGATGGCCTGGGCCTGGAGCTGCGATAGACTGAAGTGGTCCATGAGCTCCGTGCGGGCAGCCTCTGCCGAGGCAGAGTTGCGGATGAGGCTGATGACCTCATCCAGGTTGCGGATGGCCTTGATGAGACCCTCTACCAGGTGGGCCCGCTCCTGGGCCTGGCGCAGCTCGTACTGGGAGCGGCGGGTGATGACCTGGTGGCGGAAGTCTATGTGGTGTTGCAGGGCCTCTTTGATGGTGAGCACCCGGGGCTGGCCATCCGCCAGGGCCAGCATGTTGATGGCATAGGAAGTGCGCAGGGGGGTGAGCCTGTACAGGGTGTTGAGGATTCTCTGGCCGGTGCCCTCCCGACGCAGCTCCACCACCACCCGCAGGCCTTGGCGGTCGGACTCGTCCCGCACCTCGGACGCCCCTTCCAGGCGCTTTCCCCTTATGAGGAGGGCAATCCTCTCCGCCAGGGCGGCTTTGTTGGTGAAGTAGGGGACCTCGCTGATGATTATCTGGCGGCCGTCAACCTCTGCCTTGCCCTGGACTATCAGCCGTCCCCGCCCGGTGGCCTGGGCCTGGCGGATGCCCTCCTGGCCCAGAATGATGCCCCCGGTGGGGAAGTCCGGCCCTTTGACTATTTCGCCCAGCTCCTCCAGGGTGGTATCGGGGTTATCAATAAGGTGGATGAGGGCGTCGCATAGCTCCCCCAGGTTGTGGGGTGGGATGTTGGTGGCCATGCCCACGGCGATGCCCGAGCTGCCGTTGGCCAACAGGTTGGGTATGATGCTGGGCAGCACCCTGGGCTCGGAGAGGGAGTCGTCGAAGTTGGGCTGGAAGTCAACGGTCTCCTTGTCAATATCGGCCAGCATCTCCATGGCGATGGAGGCCAGCCGGGCCTCGGTATAGCGCATGGCGGCGGGGGGGTCGTTATCTATACTGCCGAAGTTGCCCTGGCCATCTACCAGGGGGTAGCGCAGGCTGAAGTCCTGGGCTAGGCGCACCATGGCGTCGTATACCGGGGCATCGCCGTGGGGGTGGAACTTGCCCATTACCTCGCCCACGATGCGGGCGCTCTTTTTGTGGGCGGTGTTGGGGCGCACCCCTAACTGCTCCATGGCATAGAGGATGCGCCGCTGCACCGGCTTGAGGCCATCCCGCACATCGGGCAGCGCCCGGGACACGATGACGCTCATGGCGTAGTCCATGTAGGAATGGCGCAGCTCTTCTTCTATGCGGATGGGCCTGATCGTGCCTATAGCCATCTTCTCTTAGCAGACCTCCCGCGAGCATATTTGGGCGATATTCAGTATGTGCTGCCGGGACTCGTCTATGCTTTCCACTCCCGTGTTGATGATGTGGACCTCGGCGCAGGCGAACAGGCGGTGGAAGAACTCCTCCTGGAGGCGTGTCCTCTCCTCGTTGCGCACCAGCAAATAGGGGTTGTAGAATGGCTCCCGCTTGGTCTGGCCCCATTGCTCCGGGGGGCCGGCGCCGGGCTGGATGGTGAACTCCCCCTGGCGCAGGATGTCGATGGCCTCATCGGTCTCCAGCTTCAGGAGGGGGGGCGAGTGCGGGTCCCGGCGCAGCAGCACCACCGCTCTCAGCCGGGTGATGTGGACGAAGCAGTCCTCCCCTCCTATCCAGCGGGGGTCCAGCATGGCCCGGGAGTTGGGCACCTGGTCGTAGGTCTCGCCGACATTTTCCAGCTTGCAGCGGTCAAACATCTCTGCGATGCGGGGAAAGTTGGCCGCCATGTCAGTGCGCAGGTAGAACTGCCTCTCCGATATGTAGGCGGTGGCCCGGGGTTGCTCCTTTCCCCCCTGATACACCACATAGAACCAGTCGTCGCTGTGGAGGCGGGCCTGGGGCACCGAGAGCACCAGGCCGTAAGAGTGGGTGCTCTTGCCGGTGCCGGTGGGGGCTATGAAGGCTATGCCACAGCCGCCTATGTCCACCAGTGCCCCGTGGATGCTGTGCACGTTGCGCTGCATCTCCATGAAGTCGGCTACCAGGCCCAGGGCCCAGCTCTTGCACTGGCCATAGTAGTCGGTGTTGAACAGGACTGCGGTGTGGGTCTGGCTGCAGTAGTAGGCGTGTGGCTCCCTGCCCTGCACCCCGGTCACAGCGTATATGACGCCGTGGGGCTGGATGCCATCCAGGGGGGCGGGGAACCAGTTGTCTATCCACAGGTCTATCAGGTGAAAGTTGTTGGTGCGGAGCTGGACCACGACGCCATCTATGTTGGCGTTCCATATATATAGCTGGTCATAAGGGAGCAGGCGCTGGGCTTCC
>JAZGBK010000206.1:0-10583 GCA_036476365.1 Dehalococcoidia bacterium | reverse complement strand
ATATACTGGATGAACACCATCAGGCTGGCCAGGATGGCATAGGCCACGAACCCACCCACACCCATGTAGCTGGACACCATCACGATGACGGCGTAGACGATGGCGAACATCGCCACCAGCAGCAGGTACATGCGGGTCTGGAGCCACATTTGCCACCTCCCAATCCTCTAAACTCAGCCGGGATTTCCCGTTTCAGCCCTTGATAGGGCCATACCCGGTTGTTTCCTACCCCTGGGCCGATTATAGCCCCCTGTGCGTGGCTGTCAAGCAACCTGGGCAGCCCGGACCAACCCCTGGTCCCCCGGGGGCTCAGGGGGCGAAGCCCCCCAGATTTAACTCTCGGGCGGGTGGGAAGAAACAGGATTGCTAAACGACCTCACAAAAGCGGTTGCTCAGCCCCTCCGCTTGTGATAAAATCCTTGATTGTTATAGTCCTTTAGATACATACCTGGACGGAAGGATACAGTACCTTCAAGTGACATCGGTTTCCCTAATCATTGAAGGCCGGGGGGTGATGGCGGAGGTGGGGAGCACCGTACTGGAGGCTGCCCGTGGGGCGGGCTTGTATGTGCCTACCATGTGCTCCCACTCGGCCATACATTCCCATGGCACCTGCCAGCTATGCATCGTGGCCATCGAGGGGGTGGCCGGCTACCCTACCTCCTGCAACACGCCGGTAGAGCCGGGCATGGTGGTCCACCTCAACCCACCCGAGGTGCAGCAGGTGCGGCGCAGCATCCTGGAGTCGGTTATCGCCGAGACCCAGCACCCCCGCACCTGTCTGGAGTGCCACCGCCGGGTGCGCTGCTCCCCTTATATGACCTGCACCCGCTTCGGCGCTGTGTGGGACGAGAACAAGTGCCTGTTCTGCACCAAGAACCAGCGCTGCGAGCTGCAGCAGGCGGCCGCCTGTGTAAAGGTGGAGCCTACGCCCGATTCCCCCTACATCTACTCCGGCCTGGAGGTGCTGCCCGGCGGCCCCCTGTTTGAGCGGGACTACAACCTGTGCATCGTCTGCGGCCGCTGTGTGCGGGTATGCGAGGAGGTGAGGGGGCGCACCGCCCTGGCCTTCACCTACCGCAACGGGAAACCAGCGGTGGACAGCCGCCTAGGCCTGCCCCTGGAGCAGACCGATTGCGAGTTCTGCGGTGCCTGCGTGGACGCCTGTCCCACCGGTGCGCTGATGGAGAAGCACCACCGGCGGGGTCTGGCCCAGGGTGTCGTAACCTCTATATGTCCCTATTGCGGCGTGGGCTGCCAGCTAAAGTTGGAGTTCCGGGATGGCCAGCTCCTGCGCACCTACCCCGACCCTGAAGGCCCCGCCAACCGGGGCCAGGCCTGTGTCAAGGGCCGCTTCGGCATAACCCAGATGGTGCACCACCCCGAGAGGCTCACCACCCCCCTCATCCGGGATAACGGCCACCTGCGCCCTGCTACCTGGGAGGAGGCCCTGGATACGGTGGCCTCCCGGCTCAAGGGCTACCGGGGACGGGAGGTGGCGGTGCTGGGAGCGGGCAAGGCCACCAACGAGGCCAACTACCTGCTACAGAAGTGGGCACGCACCGTGCTGGGCACCGGCAACCTGGACCAGAGCGAGCGGCAGTGCCACACCCCCAGCCTCTACGGCCTGATGGAGAGCCTGGGCTCGGGGGCTATGACCGGCTCCATAGCCGATATCGGCCAGGCCAGGTGCATCCTGGCCGTTGGCAGCAACCTGCGGGCGGCCCACCCGGTCATCGGCCTGGAGGTGGTCAGGGCGGCCCGCAGCGGGGCACAGGTCATCGTGGTCAACCCCCGCTATACCGAGCTCAACGCCTATGCCGATATCTGGCTGCGCCCCCGCCCCGGCACCGATGTGGCCCTGCTCATGGGCCTGGCCCGGGCCATTGTGGACGGGGAGCTCCTGGACGAGCCTTTCGTGCAGGAGCGCTGCGAGGACTTCTCCCGGCTCCGGGCCTCCCTGGACGCCTTCTCCCTGGAGGAGGTGGAGAGGCTCACCGGGGTGCCCCGGTCCGATATTGAGGCCGCCGCCCGCACCCTGGCCACCGCCAAACCGTCGGCCATCCTGTTCTCGTCGGGGGTCACCCAGAGCAGCCACGGCACCGATAGCGTGCTGGCCCTGGCCAACCTGGCCCTGCTCACGGGCAGCATCGGCCGGCCGGGGGCGGGGCTGAACCCCCTCAAGGGGCACAACAACTCCCAGGGGGCCTCAGACATGGGGGTGCTTCCGGATTTCCTCCCCGGCTACAGCCCGGTGACAGAGGAGGGTGCCCGGCAGCGCTTTGAGACCGCCTGGGGCGCTCCCGTGCCCCCCGCCGGGCTTACCGCCGCAGGGATGATAGAGGCCGCCGCCCGGGGGGAGCTGAAGGCCCTGTTTGTCATGGGGGAGAACCCCGCCCTGGCCCTGGCCGACTCCGGGCGTGTGCAGCCGGCCCTCCAGAAATTGGAGTTCCTGGTGGTGCAGGACATGTTCCTCACCGAGACGGCCCAACTGGCCACGGTAGTGCTGCCCGCCAGCTCCTTCGCCGAGGGGGAGGGCACCTTCACCAATACCGAACGCCGGGTGCAACGGGTGCGCGGGGTCCTGGCCCCCCTGGGCACTTCCCGGCCCGACTGGTGGATAGTAAGCCAGCTGGCCCGGCGCATGGGCGGCCAGGGCTTTGATTACCAGCACCCCGCTGAGGTATGGGAGGAGGTGGCCCGCCTGGTGCCGGACTACACCGGTATCAGCTACCAGCGGCTGGAGGCGGGTGGGTGGGAAAGATGATGCTCGCTAAACGACCTCATAAAAGTAGTTGCCCAGTCCCTCCGCTTGTGATAAAATCCATGATTGTTATAGCCCTTTAGATATATACCTGGATGGAAGGATACAGCACCTTCAAGTGACATCGGTTTCCCTAATCATTGAAGGCTGGGGGGTGATGGCGGAGGCGGGGAGCACCGTACTGGAGGCCGCCCGTGGGGCGGGCTTTTATGTGGCTACCTTGTGCTCCCATTCCGCCATATATTCCCATGGCACCAGTCGGCTGTGCATCGGACCCGGTGGCCGGGGTTGCGAACTCAAGGCGGCGGCGGTTAGAATGGAGAAGGCCCATGCTTAGCCAGACCAGGTACCGTGTCCAGGCAGTGGACCTGGACTATTATAAGCGCAACATCCCCTGCCAGTACGGCTGCCCCGCCCACACCGATGCCCGGGGCTATGTCAACGCCATCGCCGCAGGGGATTTTGAGCGGGCCTACTACATAGCCCGCCAGCCCAACCCCTTCGCCACCGCCTGCGGCCGCATCTGCATGGCCCCGTGCGAGCCCGCCAGCCGCCGGGGCAAGGTGGACACCCCTATACCCATCCGGGCGCTGAAGCGCTTCGTCACCCAGCGCTATGGGGTGGAGGGGGAGTACTCATTCCCCACCGCCCCCCCCGGTCAGGACAACTCCCGCACCTATGAGAGCCAGCAGGCCATAGGCAGCCAGCGGGGGGAGGGGCGGGTGGCGGTGGTGGGCTCCGGCCCCGCCGGGCTCACCTGTGCCGAGTACCTGGCAAGGAAGGGCTATAGCGTTACCGTGTTTGAGGCCCTGCCCCAGCCCGGGGGCATGCTCCGGGTGGGCATCCCCGCCTACCGCCTGCCCAAGGAAGTCCTGGACCGGGAGATTGCCGAGATTGAGCGGGTGGGGGTGACCATAAAGACGGGCACCCCGGTAAACTCGGTGGCGGAGCTCCAGGAGCAGGGGTTTGACGCCATATTCGTGGCCGTGGGTGCCCACCTGGGCCAGCGCATCGGGGCCGAGGGCGAGGAGGGGGTGGCCACCGAGGCGGTGACCTTCCTGCGCCAGGTGGCCCTGGGCCAGCCGGTAACGGTAGGTCAGCGGGTGGCGGTGGTGGGCGCTGGCAACGCCGCCATTGATGCTGCCCGCACCGCCCTGCGCCTGGGAGCCAAAGAGGTCACCATCCTCTACCGGCGCACCCGCCAGGAGATGCCCGCCATAGAGGAGGAGGTGCACGGGGCCGAGTCGGAGGGGGTGAACCTGGTGCTGCTGGTAGCGCCCCAGAGGATGTGGCGGGAGGGGGAGGCCATCAAGGTAGAGCTGGTGCGCATGAGGCTGGGGGAGGTGGACGCCTCCGGCAGGCGCCGCCCCGAGCCCGTGGAGGGCAGCGAGTTCGTGAGGGAGTTTGACACCGTCATCGCCGCCGTGGGCCAGGCCCCGGAGCTTCCCCCCGGCTTTGACCTGCCCACTGTTAGGGGCAACACCCTGAGCGTGGCGGAGGACACCCTGGCCACCCCCGTGCCCGGTGTATTCGCCGGGGGGGACTGCGTTACCGGACCGGCTTCCGTCATCCAGTCCATCGCCCAGGGCCACCGGGCCGCCCGGGCAGTGGATGCCTTCTTGCAGGGGAAGCGGGCCCGGGTGCAGAGCCGGAGCTGGCTGGAGCCGGTAGACCCCTCCCACTTCTTTGACCTTCCTTATCTGCATGTGGAGCGGCAGGACCCCCCGGTGCACCCCTTCACCAAAGAAGGTGACATAGAGGAGGCCTATGCTGAGGAGGAGGCAGTGACCCAGGCCCGCCGCTGCCTTACCTGTCACCTGCAGACGGTGTTTGACGGCCAGAAATGTATCCTGTGTGGGGGCTGCGTGGATGTATGCCCCACCAACTGCCTCAAGCTGGTGAGCATAGACCAGGTGTACGGCGAGGGCCCGGTGAGCGCCCTGATGGAGCAGGATACCCCGGATGGCCGCCGCCCGGTGGCGGCCATGATTAAGGACGAGACCCGCTGCATCCGCTGCGGGCTGTGCCAGCGGCGCTGCCCCACGGAGGCGGTGCAGCTTATGGCCTTCTGGTTTGAGGAAGAGGTGGTATATGATTAGCCGGCTGCGGCAGCGGTTCCGCCAGCTCCCTGACCAGGTCCTCCGGAGCAGCCTATGGCGTTCCATATTCCGCCAGGGATACCCGGATACCGACGAGAACCGGGTGCTGGTGGTGATGAACAGCTTTTTCCTGCACTTCCACCCGGTGAAGGTCAAGGCCAACACCCTGCGCTCCACCTATACCTTCGGCCTGGGGCTCATCTCCCTGTTCCTGTTCATCATCCTGGTCGTCGGCGGGGCGGTGCTTACCTTCCTGTACCTGCCGACCACCGACCGGGCCTACATCTTCATCCAGGAGCTGCACACCTCGGTGCCCTTCGGCGCTCTATTGCGTAACTCCCACCGCTGGGCGGCCCACCTCATGGTGCTGGCGGTCTTCCTGCACATGGCCCGGGTGTTCTACACCGGGGGCTACAAGCACCCCCGGGAGTTCAACTGGGTGATAGGGGTGTTACTGCTGGTCATCACCTTCCTGCTGAGCTTCACCGGCTACCTGCTGGTGTGGGACCAGCTCTCCTTCTGGGCCATCACCGTGGGCACCAACATGGCTGGCGCTACCCCCTTCATAGGCGAGCAGGTGAGGGGGTTTCTGCTGGGGGCCGAGGAGGTGGGGGGAGAGGCGCTGCTGCGCTTCTATGTGCTGCATATAGTGCTGCTGCCCAGCCTGCTCGCCCTGTTGCTGGGGGTGCACTTCTGGAGGATACGCAAGGACGGCGGCCTATCGGCACCGGCCCCGGTTGAGGAGGAGACGAAGTGAAAGCCGGCGACGAATTCTCCCCCCAACGGCCGGGCAAAGACTACGGTCTGGTAGCGGTCATGGGCCGCACCACCCCCATGGTGGACAAAGGCCCCGAGGGCACCTTACCCTCCTGGCCCCACCTTTTCGTGCGGGAGGCCCTGCTTTTCCTGGGGATTAGCGCCCTCCTTCTGCTCATGTCCATCCTTATAAGTGCGCCGCTGCGGGAGGCGGCCAACCCCAACATGTCCGAGAACCCGGCCAAGGCCCCGTGGTACTTCCTCAACCTCCAGGAGCTGCTGCTGCACATGAACCCCGCCCTGGCCGGGGTCATCGTGCCCACCATAGCACTCATATTCCTGATGACTATCCCCTACATTGACCGCAGCCTTAAGGATGTGGGGGTGTGGTTCTCCGGCCACAAAGGCAAGCTTATAGCCCTGTGGAGCACCGCCTACACCGTACCCCTGCTCATAGGGCTCATCGTATTCAACGAATACATCCGGGTGAGGTCATTCATATCTGAACCGGAGATAATCCCGGGGTGGATTATCCCTATTGGCATCATGGGCTTGCTCAGCGTAGGGCTCTACGCCATTATCCGTCCCCTGCGTCCCAATACCCGGGAGGTGCTGACGGCCTATTTCACCGCCTTCGTGGTCACCTGGTTCCTGCTGACCATCATCGGCACCTTCTTCCGGGGACTGGGCATGCACCTCACCCTGCCGTGGGACCTGCCCCCCGGGGCACTCTCCTTCTGAGGCAGAGGAGCAGCCAAGGAGCTATACATGGCTAAAGATAAATCGGGCAAGTTAGGCCGGCGCCAGTTCCTGGGGCTGATGTGGTGGGGGGCGGCGGGAGTGCTGGCCCTCCAGGGGCTGGGGGCGACATTGCTCTCCCTGTGGCCCCGCACCAAGGCGGGTGCCTTCGGTGCCAGGTTTGACATCGGCCAGCCGGAGGACTACCCCCTGGGCTCGGTGACCTACTTCTTCCAGGGCCGCTTCTATTTGACCCGGGTGCGCACTTCTGACGGCGGCACCGGCCTGCTGGCCCTGTGGCGGCGCTGTCCTCACCTGGGCTGTGTGGTGCCCTGGCGGGAGGACGAGCCATCGGAGGACGACCTGGCGGAAAAGGGTCGGTTCAACTGCCCCTGCCACGGTTCTATCTATGACCGCTACGGGCTGGTCCGTGCCGGCCCCGCCCCCCGCCCCATGGACCTGTTCCCCATAGTCCAGGAGGGGGACAAAGTGCTGGTGGACACCGGTGAAGTCATACAGCGGGCCACCTTTGAAGACTCCCAGGTGGCCCGGGTATGAACCACGACCTGGGGAAGAAGGTAATCATCGGCCTGGCCCTTACCGTCCTTCTCATAGTCCTCACCGGGGTCTATTTCGTCACCGAGCCCGGGCGGCAGAGGGCGGCCGGGGAGGAGTTCACCCGGAAGGCCTCACTGATAGGGGCTGAGCACTTCCTGGTCACCTGTGCCCAGTGCCACGGGCCCCGGGGGGAGGGGGGCATCGGCCGCCCGCTGAGGGATACTAAACTGGACGAAAACACACTCATCAAGACCATCTCCCGGGGCCGGCCGGGCACGGCCATGCCCGCCTTCGCCGCAGAGGAAGGTGGGGTGTTCACCGTCTACCAGATACGGGACATAGTGGAGTTCATCCGCCACTGGAGCGACGACATCCTGGATGAGGAGCGGCACAGGCTGCTGGAGGAGGGGGTGCTCACCCCCACCCCACCGACACCGTCCGCCATTACCGGGACAGAGGGGCCTCAGCTCTTCCAGCAGCTCCAGTGCGGTGCCTGTCACACCATAGAGGGCGTGTCCACCGGGCAACTGGCCCCGGAGCTCAGCCACATCGGCTCCGTGGCCGGCGAGCGCCAGCCCGGCACCCCCGCCCGGGACTATATAGAGCAGTCGCTGCTGGACCCTCCGGCCTTCGTGGTGGAGGGCTTTAACCCCATCATGCCCAGCATCGAGGGCCGCCTCAGCCCGGAGCAGCTACAGGCCCTGGTGGACTACCTGCTCACTCTTGATGGTGCCGCTGGGGCCCCAGCCCCGACCCCTACTTTGGCCCCCACCGCCACGCCACCACCCACCACCGCCCAGGCGTTGGAGCTCTTCCAGCAGCTCCAGTGCGGCGTGTGTCACACTATAGAGGGGGTGTCCATCGGCGAGCTGGCGCCGGAGCTCAACGACATCGGCTCCGTGGCCGGGGGGCGCCAGCCCGGCGTCTCCGCCCGGGACTACATACAGGAATCGCTGCTCAAGCCGGAGGCCTTCGTGGTGGAGAGCTTTAACCCCATCATGCCCAGTATAGAGGGCCGCCTCAGCCCGGAGGAGCTACAGGCCCTGGTGGACTACCTGCTCAGCCTGAAGTAGGCCTGCCCTATCTCAGGGCCACTTGATGCCCGCCCTTCTGGCGGCGAAAGCGGTGGCGGCGGCGAATACTGCGGCCGTGCCAGCGGCGAACACGAGACCGGTGGCAAGGCCCCGGGAAGACATAAAGTGCTGGAGCAATGCCACCCAGACCACCACCGCAGGCACAACCACCAGGAAGAAGTTCCACAGGAACCGGCTCTCCTGGCCCTTGCTCCATACCGTAACTGCCTTGAGGTCCGGCTCGCTCTTGAGGAGGGCGATGACGAGGAAATGCCTGCCCTGTCTTTTGGCCTCGTCCAGGTCCCGTGCCACGCTGTGTGGGTCGAAGGCCTGATAGAGCATGTTGGCACCCAGCAGGAAGAGGACCCCGGCCGTAACCAGGGTGGCCACATCCTGGTAGGTCGCCAGGAGGGAGCCCACGAACCAGCCCACGCTGACGAAGACGATGTGGGCCAGGACCTCGCCCACCAGCAGGTATAGATTGGCCCCGAACCTGGATGCCAGGGCGGCGGTGGCGGCGGTATTGTCCAGGGAGACCAGGAACCCGACCAGAGCCCCGGCAGCTAACAGGGCCACTACAGAGGTATCCATCTATGCTCCCATCAGTGCCCATACACCCAGGGCCCACAGGGCGATGGCGGCTATCAGGGAGAACAGTCTGGAATACCCCAGCATCTTGTAGCCTACGAACCAGCCGATAGTCACCACCACTATGTGAGCACCTACCTCACCGGAGAGGACATAGAGGCTGGCCCCATACCTGGTAGATAGAAGCCCGGTGGCCGCCGTGTTATCGGCGGATACGAGGAAGCCCACGGTCATGCCTATCCACAGGGGCAGGAGCCAGCGGAGCCGCCTCTTCAGGACGACCCCCTATCTGGACTGCGGGCGGCACCGCCCGCCCGGGCCGGTAGTGGGGGGGGGGCCGGCCCCACTACCCCACTGCCCCCTCGTCCTTGAGGGCCTCAATCTCCTCGGGGGAGTAGCCCAGCCCGGATAGTGTCTCGTCGGTCTGCTCGCCGGGGACGGCGGCGAAATGGCGGAACTGGGCCGGGGTGTTGGAGAGCTTGATGGAAGTACCCTGCTGCCTCACCTTGCCCAGCTGGGGGTGGTCCAGCTCCCACACCATGTTGCGTGCCTGCATCTGGGGGTCGTCAAACACCTCCTCCAGCCGGTTCGCCGGGGACGCCTGGCTCTCAATGGGCCCCTTCCAGAAGATATCCAGCCATTCCTGGCGGGTCTTGGTGAGGAACAGGTCTTGGACCATGTGGAAGAGCTCGTCCCGGCGTTCCTTGGTGTACTGGTGGGGAATGAGGTCCTCGCGGCCGATGGTGCGGCAGAAGTTGGCCCAGTGGTGGGGCTCCACATTGGTGGTGACTATCCACTGGCCGTCCTGGCACTTCCACACGCCGCCGGCGGGGTTGGGGCGGTCTATGCGAGGAACGGTCTTGCCCTGTAACACGCTCCGGCTCACCGAGGCTTGGAAGTCCATGGCAGCGTCCGTCATGCTGATGTCCACCTGCTGGCCCCGCCCCGTCTGGTGGCGGGCCTGGAGGGCCAGGAGGATGCCGATGATGGCGTGGAGTCCGGAGGAGATATCGTCTATGGGCAGGCCGACGAAGCGAGGCGTCTGGTCGAGGTCGCCGCACATGCTGAGGACCCCGGCCACGCCCAGGGCGCAGGGGTCATGGCCGGGATAGTCCTTGTAGGGGCCGTTCTGGCCGTAGAGGGTTACCGAGCAGTATATGATGCCGGGGTTGATTTCGCTGATGGTCTCGTAGTCCATGCCCAGCCGTTTGGATACCCCGGGGCGGAACTCTTCCAGCAGCACATCGGCCTCCCGGGCTAGACGGCGGGCTATCTCCTGCCCTCTAGGGTGCTTGAGGTTGAGGCAGATGCTCTTCTTGTTGCGGCCTACGGCGTCCCAGGGGCGCACCACGGAGGGGTCGGCGCTGGACAGCACCCCCCGGATTACCGCCCCCTTGGCCTGCTCCCCCCGGCGGCCGGTGAGGGTGGAGCCGAAGCCGGGCTCCTCCACCCGCAGCACATCGGCGCCGAAGTCGCCCAGCACCCATGAGGCAAAGGGCCCCGGCAGCAGCCGGGAGAAGTCCAGCACCTTGATTCCTTCCAGGGCCAGAGCCATAAGTAACCTCCACGGTGTTGATTTCAGGCACGCCAATTATATCTGGGCCGTGGAGTGGGAGTCAACCGAGGTGCCTGTGTAGGGGTAAGGCTAACGCATGGTGTTGGGCAGGATGAGGACTATCTGGGGGAACGCTACCAGCAGGGCGATGACCACGAACATGGTGAGCACAAAGGGGATCACCCCGCGGAACATGTCCTCCAGGGGGATGTGGGGGGCCACCCCCTTGACTACATAGATGTTCAGCCCCACCGGGGGGGTGAGCAGCCCTATCTCGCACATAATCACCACCAGGATGCCGAACCAGATGGGGTCAAAGCCCAGGGACTGGGAGAGGGGGAAAATGATGGGCAGGGTGAGCAGCAGCATGCCGATGGCGTCCATAAACGCCCCCAGGACCAGGTAGAGGAGCAGGATACCGACGAGAATCACCAACGGGGACACCGGGAGGG
>JAZGBK010000205.1:0-2131 GCA_036476365.1 Dehalococcoidia bacterium | reverse complement strand
ACCGCCATCAAACACCGGCACCTCGTTGAAGGTCTCCCCTTTACGCATGATGCGCAGCACCAGCTCCCGGCCATCGGGGGAGTTCCGGGTCACCTTGACACTGCCCGAGGCCACGAAGTACACCGCCCGGCAGGGCTCCTCCTCCAGAATCACCATCTCGCCACGGCTGTAGTGCTTCTCAAAGAAAAAGGGTTTGATGGCCTCCGTCTCCTGCCGGGAGAGGCCCTGAAAGTAGGGGATGCTGCTGAGAAGCTCTGAAAGCTCCGTTATCGGAGCACCCGCCGGAGTGGACATTTGATACAGATTATATCACCGACGGGTGTCCGGGTTAAGGCGGGCGGCCTACTGCGGGCTGGGGGCGATTACTGCCAGCACCGTCATGGGCTGCCGGGCCCGGATGCCATGGAGCACATCCGGCGGGCAGAATACCACGGCGCCAGCAGCCACCTCCTGCTCCTCACTGCCGATGAGGACGGTACCCCCTCCCTCCACTATGTGGAAGCATATCTCCGATGGAGCAGAGTGGGGGGCCATCTCCTGGCCGGGCTGGAAGGCAAAGAGCACCACCCGCATCTGGTCCGAGTTGTGGAGCAGCGTGGGCCGCAGCCGCTCCGGGTCAAACTGAATGACATCGGCTATCCTGTGTACTTCCATAGCCCTTCCCTTTCCTGAGACCGTTTAGCCGGCATTTTCATTCCCGCCCGCCGCCTGCCTTATAGCAGCCAGCAGCTCCCGAATATCTGCCCCGTCCTCCCGGGCGGCCTGCTCCAGGCTGCGGGCACCCCCACAGCAGGAGTCCATCCTGAAGGTGTTGAACACCCCCATCGCCCGGGGGCAGAGTTTAAGCACCTGGTTTATGCTCATATCTTCACTGATTTCAGCGGTCATGTTGCCTCCTCACTAAAGCTTAGGCCGTGAAGCGCCCAGCCTCAGCGACTTTAGTCACATACTGCGCAAAGCCGGGCAGCTATTATATAATCAAGGAGGAAGATGAGCCGGACTACGCTGGGTTTCCTCTACGCCGCCCTGGGCTACCTACTGGTTGGAGTAGGGCTCGGCGTTTACATGGCCATAGACTCAGGGGCACGCATCCTGGAGCCGGTGCACGCCCACCTCAACCTGGTGGGGTTCGTCATGTTCTTCATCTTCGGCATCGGCTACCACATCCTGCCCCGCTTCCGAGGCCACCCCCTACACAGCGAGGGGCTGGGCTGGCTCCAGTTCTGGGTGGCTAATGTGGGCCTCCTCGGTTTCGTGCTCCTCACCACAACCAGTATATACTGGGGGGTGGGCAGCGCCCTCCGGGGGGCCTTCGCCGGTGTCCTGGCCCTTTCCTTCCTCCTGTTCATCTACAACATGGGCCGGACCTTAATACAGGCCCCGCCACAACGCTAAGGAGGTTATACCATGTCCCAGGCAACCAGGTTCCACAAGGATATGAACATCGGTGAAATCCTGGATATCCAACCCGATGCCATGAAGGTGATTGAGAAGTACTTCGGCTCGGGGTGCTTCACCTGCCCCGGCATGAGGATGGAGTCCGTCTCCTTCGGGGCCACGATGCACAATGTTGACCCCGAAAAGATGGTGGAAGAGATTAACGCCCTGGCAGAAGAAGGCTGAGGGGTTAGTGAGTGCCGTGGATAAGCGCCGGCAGACAGCGCACACACACCCACCCTTGCTTCCCCTGACTCACACAGGGGAGGAGCACCCGCTGGTCGCTGCGGGCACCACACTGAGTACAGGCAGCTTCCTGAACAGCACCCTCGGGCAGGTTTCCCGGGTCAGATTGGGGCATAGCTATTCCTTCTCCTCCATGAGCCGGGCGTAGGTCTCATCACCCACACACTCCCTGGCATACTGACACCAGTCAATGCAGGAAGGCCCCCTCTCCTTGAACACGGTAGTCCCGCACTCGGAGCAGTTGCGCTTGAGCTCATGGGTCCAGATTTCCACCTGAGAGCCGCACTGCGGGCAGGGGTACTCCTCGGGCATCGGCTCCTTTAGAGCCTTGCTGCCAGGACAGAACACTTTGTCGAACATCATCGCTGTCACCTGGACTATGCCAGAGGCCTCCTTACCTATATGCTACCCCATAGCAAGTAGGGACAATATGACTTTTGTCTCACCC
>JAZGBK010000204.1:0-2611 GCA_036476365.1 Dehalococcoidia bacterium | reverse complement strand
CCCTGGGCCAGTTGCTGCGTTTTGACCTCCGGGAAATCCCCCAGGCCGATTACGAGCTGATAGAGCGGGAGATGCGCCGCCAGACAGGGGGACAGGTTGCCTGAGAAAGAGGCGCAAAGCGGGGGAGCCCTCGCCAGACTCTCCCAAGGTAGGTCAAGACCTGCCCCTACGGGGTGCAGGGGCTTGGCCCCTGCCGGGGGCCTGGGGGTGTCCCCCAGAAACTTTTTCTCCTTCCCCCTCTCCCTTTCCAAGGGAGAGGGGGATACAGGGGGTGAGGGTTAGTGAAGCCTAAAAAGGTCCTGGTCATCGGCTCCGGGCCTATCGTCATCGGCCAGGCGGCGGAGTTTGACTACGCTGGCACCCAGGCCTGCAAGGCCCTGCGGGAGGAGGGCGTCACCTCCGTCCTGGTCAACTCCAACCCGGCCACCATCATGACCGACGAGGGCATCGCCGATGCGGTGTACATAGAGCCCCTCACCTGCGAGGTCATCGCCCGCATCATAGAGCGGGAGCAGCCCGATGGCCTGCTGCCCACCCTGGGCGGCCAGACGGGCCTCAACCTGGCCGTGGAGCTGGCCGATGCCGGGGTGCTGGACCGCTACGGCGTACGGCTGCTGGGCACCCCCCTGCGCACCATCCGGGAGGCCGAGGACCGGGAGCTGTTCCGCCAGATGCTCCTGGACATCGGGGAGCCGGTGCCCCCCAGCGCCACCGTGGGCACCGTGGAGGAGGCCCTGCGCACCGCCGGGCACATCGGGCTGCCGGTGGTCATCCGCCCCGCCTACACCCTGGGCGGCACGGGGGGCGGCATCGCCCGCACCCCCCAGGAGGTGGCCGAAATCGCCGCCGGAGGGCTGGCTGCCAGCCCCATCCGCCAGGTGCTGGTGGAGAAGGGCCTGGAAGGGTGGAAGGAGATTGAGTACGAGGTGATGCGGGACGCCGCCGATAACTGCATCACCGTGTGTAACATGGAGAACCTGGACCCCATGGGGGTACACACCGGGGACAGCATCGTGGTGGCCCCCAGCCAGACCCTCAGCGACAAAGAGTACCAGATGCTGCGCTCCGCCTCGCTGAAGATAATCCGCCACCTGGGCATTGAGGGTGGGTGCAACATCCAGCTGGCCCTGGCCCCCCACCCTATAGTGACCGAGGCCTGGGGCAACCCCCCCACCGATACCCCGTATTATGTTATTGAGGTCAACCCCCGGGTGAGCCGCAGCTCGGCCCTGGCCAGCAAGGCCACCGGCTACCCCATCGCCCGGGTGGCCGCCAGGATTGCTGTGGGCCGCCGGTTGGACGAAATCCCCAACCAGGTCACCGGCCGCACCACCGCCGCCTTTGAACCTGCCCTGGACTACTGTGTGGTCAAGATACCCCGCTGGCCCTTTGACAAGTTCCCCACCGGGGAGCGGCGCACCGGCACCCAGATGAAGGCCACCGGCGAGGTGATGGCCATTGACCGCAGCTTTGAGGCCGCCCTGCAGAAGGCGGTGCGCTCTCTGGAGATGGGGGGCCGCAGCCTGCTGTGGGAGGACCGTAGCTGGGGGAGCGACCCCGCCCACTACCCCTTCTACGGCCACGACCTGCGCCTGTGGGTGGGGATGGCCGCCCTGCGGCGGGGCATGGGGGTGGAGGAGCTGACCCGGCGCACCGGCATTGAACCCTGGTTCCTCCACAAGCTCAACAACCTGGTGGACATGGAGCGGCGGCTGCTGGGCGAGCCCCTCACCCCACACCTGCTGTGGCAGGCCAAACGCCTGGGGTTTTCCGACGAACAGATTGGCACCCTGGCCGACCGCCTCCCAGAGCAGGTGCGCTCCCTGCGCACCGGGTGGGGCATCCGCCCCGTGTACAAGATGGTGGACACCTGCGCCGCCGAGTTTGAGGCGGAGACGCCCTACTTCTACAGCACCTACGAGCAGGAGAACGAGGCCGAGCCCCTCCCCGGCCACAAGGCCCTGGTTATCGGCTCCGGGCCTATCCGTATCGGGCAGGGGATTGAGTTTGACTACTGCTCCGTCCACGCCGCCTGGGCCCTTCAGCAGGCCGGGGTAGCCAGCATCATGGCCAACTCCAACCCGGAGACGGTATCCACGGACTTTGACACCTCCACCCGGCTCTACTTCGAGCCCCTGGACGAGGAGAGCGTGCGGGATATGCTGGACAACGAGGGCGGGGATGTGCCCTCCATCGCCCAGTTCGGCGGCCAGACGGCCATCAACCTGGCCGAGCCACTTACGCGGAGCGGTAACCTTCTGCTGGGCTCCAGCGCCGAGACCATAGACCTGGCGGAGGACCGGCGCCGCTTTGAGGACTTCCTGCAACGCCTGGGCATCCCCCAGCCCCCCGGGGCCGGGGTCACCAACCTGGAGGCTGCCCTGGAGGTGGCCCAGGCCATCGGCTACCCGGTGTTGGTGCGCCCCAGCTATGTGCTGGGGGGCCGGGCCATGGAAATCGCCTACGCCTCCGGGGAGCTGGAACGCTACGCCCGGGAGGCCCTGCTGGTGGACTCCAAGCACCCCATCCTCATTGACAAGTACCTGGAGGGACGGGAGGTAGAGGTGGACGCCGTGTGCGATGGTGAGGTGGTGCTCATCCCCGGCATCAT
>JAZGBK010000203.1:0-4919 GCA_036476365.1 Dehalococcoidia bacterium | reverse complement strand
GAACTCCAGGGCCTCGAAGTCCTCGTTGTCCATGATTCTCATCTGCTTATCCACCAATATTTCCTGGTAAGCGTCCTGCATTATTTTCCGGGTCTGGGGGGTCAGGGAGTCCCACACATCCGTGTTTACCCACAGGCCCAGGTTCCCGGCGAAGATGTAGCCCGCCGTCCAGGTCTTGGCCACCTCGTAGAGCTTGCGGGGGACATTGGTCATCCAGGTGGTGATGTAGCCGTCCACGGTGCCCCGCTGCAGCGCCGTATACATGTCCGAGGAGGGCATCCAGGCGGTCTTGGCCCCCAGGGGCTCAATCATATTGGCCTGCCAGGCGCCGAACACCCGCATTATCTTGCCATCCATGTCCTCGGGGGCCTTGATGAGGTCGCCGTTGGTGCCCCAGCCGGACCAGTTGATGGGGGTCTCGCCTATCTCCGTGATGCCAATCTTGTTGAAACCCTCTTCGTTAAGCAGGTCCATCAGGCCCATTGCCGCCGCCCTCTGCATGTGACGGTAGTTCTGGAACTGGAAGGGCAGCTCGGCGGCCCCCAGGATGGGCATCTTGGCCGAGGCGTAGGGGTGGGGCACGAAGGCGGCCTCCACCAGCCCCTTGGATACCGCATCCAACTGCTCCGCCGCCTTGAACAGGGACTGGGCCCCGTAGATTTGCACCGTCACCGCCCCACCGGTCCTCTCTTGCACGGCCTCGGCCCACTTGTCCAGCGACTGGGAGTAGGAATAGGCCGGGGACAGGTGGTGGCTCACCCTGATGGTGATGGGCTCCTGCACCGCCGCCGGAGCCGGAGCCGCGGTGGCCGCCGGAGCCGGGGCGGCTGTCGGTGCCGGTGCCGGGGCGGCTGTCGGTGCCGGTGCCGGTGTGGCCTCCTGGGCGCAGCCAGCCACGGCTATCACCAGGGCCAGCACCATGCTGAGCACCAGCAGGCTGCGTCCTCCTATCAGTTTACGCTTGTGCATCCTTTGCCTCCTTCTGCCGTACCTTGCGTCCTATAATATATACGGGTTTACCCGTCCCCTGTCAAGGGCCTGGCCAGCCCGCTTAAAGCGATAGCCCTTGTAAGCCAGGTCCCCACCGCAGTTCTGGGAGCAAAATGGACGCTCCGGGGTGGCTTGACAGCCAGATATCATGGTCGTAACATCCGTACCAATAGCGGTGAGCGACCAGCGTAGCCCCATTGCGAGTTGTAATAGGCAATCCTGAGTTCACTCCGAGAAGGGAGTCCCACATATGCCGGGACAAATACAGTCGGGCGACAGCGGGCGAGCATGACACTACCATTAGAAGGGATTAAGGTCCTGGAGGTGGCGGAATGGCTCTTTGGGCCGGCCGCGTGCGCTGTGCTGGCGGACTGGGGGGCCGAGGTCGTTAAAATTGAGCACCCGGAGAGGGGTGACGGGGCCCGCGGCATCCTTGCGTCCGGCATTCTGGCCACGGCCAAGGTAAACTACCTTTGGGAACAGGCCAATCGCAACAAGAAGAGCGTGGCGGTCGATTTGAACAGCGAGCAGGGGAAGGAGATAGTCTACAAGCTGGTAGCCAGGAGCGATGTTTTCCTGACCAACTTCCTTGGCGAGGCCAGGAGGAGACTGGGCCTGGAGTACGAAGACCTGTCTCCTCTTAACCCGCGTCTGGTCTATGTCAAGGCTCATGGCTACGGCCAAAAGGGGGAGGAGAAAGAGCGGGGAGGCTATGACTACGCCGCTTTCTGGGCCCGGGGGGGCGTGGGTGCCGGCCTGGGTGAGCCGGGGACCCCGCCTCCATCTCAGCGCCCGGGCTTTGGGGACCAGATTAGCGGCATGTTCTCCGCCGGTTCCATAGCCGCCGCCCTCTTTGCCAGGGAGAAGACAGGCCGGGGCCAGAAGGTGGATGTGTCCCTGCTGGGTTCGGCCCTCTGGGCTAACTCTCTGGATATCCTGGCATCTCTGAACAGCGGCCAGGAGGTCCCCCGCCTCCGGCGGAGCGAGATGGGAAATCCCCTGTGGAATACCTACCAGACCAGGGATGGCAAGTGGCTGCAGCTGGTTATGCCCCAGACGGACCGCTACTGGACGGGGTTCTGCAAGTGTATTGGCCGGGAGGGCCTGGAGCGCGACCCGCAGTTTGACAGCCATCAGAAGCGGTGCGCCAATAGCGCCGCCCTTATCGCCATGCTGGACGAGGTCTTTGCCACCAGGGACCGCCACCAGTGGGGCGGACTCCTGGATGCGCATGGTGCTCTGTGGGCGCCCATCCAGGGTGCCTCAGAGGTTGCCACCGACCCCCAGGTAGTGGCCAACCAGTATCTAATAGATGTGGAACACCCTCTTCACGGCCCTATCAAAGTAGTGGCCAGCCCCATGCAGTTTGATGACGCCCCCTTCAAGGCCAGGACCCCCGCGCCAGAGCTGGGGCAGCATACCGAAGAGGTGCTCTTGGAGCTGGGCTACAACTGGACGGATATCGGCCGGCTCAAAGAGCAGAAAGTCATAATATAAAACGGGGGAACATGCAGAAGGAGAGAATCGGGTGGATAGGTATGGGGAACATCGGCCTCCCCATGGCAAAGCAACTGGTGAAGCATGGCTACGAGGTTACCATATGCGGCCATACCCGCCGGCAGCCTGTAGATGAGATGAAGTCCTTGGGGGCCAGCGAAGTCAAGACCCTCAAGGAAGTAGCTCAGGGGGCCGACGTGGTGTTCTCCATGGTCAGAGATGTCCCCCAGACCAGGGAGGTACTGTTTGGAGCGGAGGGGCTGTGGGAGGGGTTGAGGGCGGGGCATATCCTGGTGCTCTCCAGTACTCTGCTCCCCGATTTCTGTGAGCAGGTTGCGCAAGAGGCCAAAAAGAAGGGTGTCACTGTCCTGGACGCCCCCGTCAGCGGTGGGCCCTGGGGCGCTGAGGCGGGTACTCTGACCTTCTTTGTCGGCGGAGAGGAGCGGGCCTGCCGTAAATGCCGCCCCATCATGGATGTCATGGGTGGGAATGTCTTCTACCTGGGGAAAAGCGGCACCGGCCAGGCGGCCAAGCTGGCCAATAACCTGATGCTATGGGCACATACTCTGGCTGCCGGGGAGGCCATAGACCTGGCCAAGAAAGCGGGGCTGGGGCCGGACAGGCTCCTGGAAACCATCAAGGTGAGCACCGGCAATAGCTGGGTGGTCCAGAACTGGAAGTCGTTTATGGAGCTGATGGCACCCAGGGAGACAGGCGTTATGGACCTGCTCTACAAAGATATCGACACCGTTCTGGAGTACGCCCGTACCCAGGACCTCCAGCTGCCGTTCACCGCTCTGATTGCCCACATGGAACTCCCACCCTTCCCATGACCCAGGGCAGGGGCCAAGATGCCCCCAGCCCTCCCCAAGCCCCCCTGGTTGGGACATCCCTGAGCACCGGCAGTTGCGCAGCTTGGTTTATTGCTCCTCACTCCTGGAGCTGTGTGCTAAGGATGCGCCAGCCCGAGTAACACGCTCAACTGGGCCGGCGTGTATTTGCCGGGGGTCTCGCGGTTGGCGGCCATCTCCTGGGAGATACGCAGCAGTCCTTCATTGACCGGTGCCCGGCCCCCTACTTTCTTAGCCAGCCGCACAACCTCCCCGTTGAGAAAGTCTGCCTCGACAGAGCCCTGTCGGCGTTCCAGGCTTTGCCAGGTCGAGCTCTGCGCCCTGATAGATAGACTGCTACGGGGTTGAGTGGTGCTGTCCGGCCACTCCAGCGCCAACTCCTCATCGGAGACCCAGCGTATGCCCGCTTGGGAAAGAATATCTCGCCCCTCCTGCCACGCAGCCCTGGCAATCACCCTGATATCGTCCCCCGTCGCATTGGTGATGGCCCCGATGGCGTTAGCCAGGTTACGCATTAGCTTGCCCCACTTGTAGGGCATGACATCTGGCGTGACCTTCGTGAAAAAGTCTGCAGCACGCAGCTTCGTGCCAACGGTCTCAGCCAGGTCATCCGTGCCTGTAGGGTAGCACCCCACGATGAGCCATCCGGGTGGGTCGCGACGAGCAACCACTTCGCCATCGGTGAGGTAGACGGCGCCTACAAGAACCTTAACCCCGTATACCTTCGGAAAGTACTGAGCAGCAATCTCCTCGTTGCGCACCCCATTTTGGAAGCAGAAGACCGGCACATCCTCGACCACCGCCCGTAGGTCACGGAGGGCTTCCTCCGTGCTCTGTCCCTTCGTACACAGAAAGACTACATCATCCGGTCCAAAGTCAATGTGGCCGGGGGCGGTAACAGCCGGCACCTGCAGGATATGGGTGTCGGTAGGCGTGATGAGCCGCAGGCCGTGTTCCTGAATGGCTTTCACATGACCGGGCCGGCCAATCAAGATGACATCGTGCCCCGCGCGCGCCAGATGCCCCCCCACCACACCTCCAATCGCTCCCGCACCGTAGATAACGACTCGCATGGTCCTGTCCTACTCCGGGTCCTGCCTCATCTCAGGCAGGACTCCCCATATCAGCCACAGTGGCTATCTTAGAACTCCTGGCGGCTGGCTGTCAAAGTCAGCAAAAAGCCGCAGTGTTGCCTGCGGCAAGTCCTTGCTTGCCTCGCGTCGGCCCACAACCTCCACACCTCACCTGCTGATATACTATAGTCCGAGGTAAGGACAAGCCCCCGGGGGAATGGAGAAGTCGTGGCTATAGAGTGCCGCAGCATAGCGCAGTTGAAAGTCCCTATAGTTGGTATGGGGACCTCGCGGACCTTTGATGTGACCTCTGAAGCCGAGCTCGCCATCCGCCGGGCCATCATTGAAAGCTGTATCGCCAGCGGGGCTACCTTTATCGACAGCTCACCCATGTACGGGAATGCGGAGAGGGTGGTAGGCCTGACCACCCAGGGCCAGCGCCACCGCTTTCAGCTGGCCACCAAGGTATGGTGTACTGGCCGGGAAGAGGGCCAGGCCCAGATAGCGA
>JAZGBK010000202.1:0-2901 GCA_036476365.1 Dehalococcoidia bacterium | reverse complement strand
GGTGCACATACGGCAGTGAGTCAGGAGATGTAGCCGTGCAAGGTACTGAGCTGAACGTGGTAACGGGGGCTTTCGGCTACACGGGCAAGTACATAACCCGTCGCCTTCTCTCCATGGGGAAGCGGGTGAGGACCCTCACCGGGCACCCCCACCGGGAAAGCCCGTTCGCCTACCAGGTCACGGCCTTTCCCTTCAACTTTGAGAACCCCAGCGAGCTGACGGATAGCCTGCGGGGGGCGACAACCCTCTACAACACCTACTGGGTCCGCTTCCCACGTGGGGATGTGACCTTTGACAGGGCCGTGGAGAACACGAAGACGCTCATCAAAGCGGCCGAAGAAGCAGGCGTCCGCAGGCTGGTGCACATAAGCATCACCAACGCTTCCGAAGATTCACCGCTCCCCTATTTCAGGGGGAAAGGGCTTGTAGAGAAGGCTATCATCAACTCCAAGCTGTCCTACGCCATAATCCGGCCAACTGTAGTCTTCGGGGCCGAGGACATCTTAGTCAACAACATCGCCTGGCTCCTCAGGAAGTTTCCCCTGTTTGCCATATTGGGGCGAGGAGACTACCGAATTCAGCCCATCTATGTGGAAGACGTGGCAGATATCGCCGTCCAGGCGGCCCAGGTAGATGACAACATGGTTGTAGACGCCGTCGGTCCCGAGCTCTACACGTTTGAAGAACTGGTACGGCTCATCGCCGAGAAGGTCCATAGCAAGGCCAGGATTGTTCATGTCCGCCCGGGGCTGGCGCTTCTCCTTGCCAGGTTGGTAGGCTACGTGGTCAAAGATGTGGTGCTTACTAAAGACGAAATCGGGGGTCTGATGTCCAGCCTCCTCGTTTCCGATGGCCCTCCTGCTGGTCGGACACGCTTCAGTCAGTGGCTGGAGCAGAATGCCCACACCGTGGGGACCGGGTACGCCTCCGAGCTGAACCGGCATTACCGGACTGCCAAGGGGTGATACGATTGACAGGCGGCTACCGGGCGGGCCTCTCGGAAGAAGGGTATGATGGATGAAAGGGAGGGCAAAGGCATCAGCATACGCCCCCCCGGGCTGAAAATAATGCTGGTGGTTTTTGGGGTAGGGGTAATACTGGGTGCCAGCGCCCTATGGGTCTGGCAGGCCTCCCAGGAGAGACCGCGGCCGGTGACCATCCCTCGGGCGCTGGAGTCTTTCTCTCCCGGGGTGGTGGCCTACTTTGTGATTCCGGGTGATGAGACTCCCTTGCTTCGGCAGCTGTGGCAAGGGAAGCCTCCGGCAGAATCTGTGGGCAGCATAGCTTTCTTCCTGGTAAATCACGAGACCGAGGGCTTTCTGGCCCTGTATGCTCGCGACCCCCACCTGGGTTGCTTCGTGCAGTGGCAGAAGGCTTCCGAGCGTTTCTATAACCCGTGCCACGGCGAAACCTACACCAAAGCTGGCCAATGTATGTTTGGGCCCTGCCCTCGGAGTCTTGACCGCTTTGTCTTGGAGCTACGCGAGGGGGACCTGATAGTCCACCTCGACCGGCTTATGCCAGGGCCACCCCGGCTTGAGCCAGGACAGGGCACCCCGACTCCCGCGGTACCCGGCCCCCCAAGGTGATAACTTGGCAGTGGGGGTCACGACCTTCTTAAACCACCCTCTGGTGGGGGCGGAGGGTTTGAGCAGGGAGATGAAAAGGATATACATGCCAATCGTAGCCCAGGTCGCCGGCTTTGCCAAGGGACGCAGCTCTAAGGCGGGCCGAGTCCATGGCGGGCCCGCCGTGGGCCCGGCCCCCCATTTGTGCCTGGGGCAGGCTATAATAGTAAAGAGCAGGGGGGAATGCATGACCCTGAGGGTGGCTGCTCTGTCCATCGCCGTCCTTACCGTCGCCGCTGCAACAGCCTGTGCTTCGCGTCCGGCCGCTACCCCCGTGCCCCTGCGGACGCCCATAACCCCTCCTGCAACCGGTGCGCCCCCAGTTCCTGTTCCCCGCCCAATCCATACACTGAACCCAACCCCCCCTTGGCGGGCAATTCAGAGGGTCTCTATGGCCGACCCATGGGAACTGGCGGTGAAAGCTCTCAAGGATCCGGCAGTTATCCCATTCCGGGCACCGCCACCACCTGGCCACCGATTCGTTGTCGTCGACGCCGGCGTTAGGAACGCCGGTACCGAACAGGTCGAATGGAAGCCCTTCGAAACAGCTTTCACCTTGGTCGATGAGGGAGGCAACCGCTATCCTGAGTGGCGTTTCCCGATTATGGACCCCTACCCTAAGGTGGTGCGGATGCCACCTGGGTCCGACCCAAGCAGGTTGCCGGCCTTGGAAGGACTGCCTCCCGGTGCTGAGTGGGGGGGCTTCCTGACCTTTATGCTCCCTAATGAAAGTCGGATAGTTGCCCTTACGGCGGAGATAAGCTGGGGCGACCCGCAAGCAGGACAACGGGTTACCTTGTGTGTCCCGCTGGGGGAACGCCCGTGCCCATAGACACCGTATTGGATTGGAGCAAAGACATACAAAAAGGTGCCCTGGGCCGAGCGGCCGGCCGGCTCCCGGTGGCCACCAGATGTCCCTCCAGCGGCGGATTTCAAGCCCAGGGTTAAGGGACATCCCCCCTCGGGATGGCTGCCAGTCGCCCCCGGCCGCTCCAGGGGCCGCCAACGCCAAGAGAGGGGCAGTGGCTATTTGGCGCCGCTCCCACGACCTCTACTGAGGCGGCTCGATGGCGATGGGCTTGTTGAAGTCGTAAAGCCGCACAGTGGTAATCGAGGTAACCGACTTCTCCTGTCCGATGCCGGGCTCCAACTTCGGGACATGAGTTACAGCCTTCATCTGCCGCATCAGGTACTTATTTTCCCCGACCCAGAGCTCAACGTTGATGCTCCAGCGAAGCATGTGCTCCACAAGCTCTGGCGGAGGCTGGCCTTC
>JAZGBK010000201.1:0-6358 GCA_036476365.1 Dehalococcoidia bacterium | reverse complement strand
AGAGGGCACCGTCGAGGGCTGACATTACCCCACCTCCCATAACAGAAGCAGCGCCCTGAAAGGGCGCTGCTTCTCTGTACCGGACGAGCACCGAAAGCGTAGGGGAAAGGTCAGGGACGGGCCCTGGGCACCCCCTTCTTCCACAGGCGGTACTCCAGGCTGTCCACCAGCGCCAGCCAGCTGGCTTCAATGATGTTGGTGGAGCTGCCCACGGTGCGCCACTGCTCTCCCTCGTCGCTGGACTCGATGAGCACCCGGATGGAGGCGGCGGTGCCGGCGCTCTCCTCCAGGATGCGCACCTTGTAGTCCACCAGCTTTATGCTGGCCACCTGGGGGTAGGCGGGCACCAGGGCCTTGCGCAGGGCCGCATCCAGGGCATTCACCGGGCCGTTGCCCTCGGCGGCGGTGTGCACCACCTCCCCGTCCACCTTCACCTTGACCATGGCCTCGGCCAGCAGCTCACCGCCACCCTTCTGGGAGGGGCGGCGGCGGTGCTCCACCACCACCATAAAGTCCACCAGCTCAAAGGGGGGCTGGTAGTCCGGGTGGGCGCGGTGCACCAGCAGCTCAAAGGAGGCCTCGGCGCCGTCAAACTGGAAGCCCAGGCTCTCCAGGGACTTTATGCGCTCCAGCACCTCCTGCGCCCCCCGCCCCCGGGGCAGCTCCAGCCCCTTCTCCTTGAGCTTGTACACGATGTTGCTCTTGCCGGAGAGCTCGGAGACCAGCACCCGCTTCTGGTTGCCCACCACGGTGGGGTCAAGGTGCTGGTAGCTCTCCTCCCGCTTCATCAGGCCGGAGACATGCAGCCCCGCCTTGTGGGCGAAGGCCGAGGCCCCCACATAGGGCAGGTGGGCATCCGGCGCCAGGTTGGCCAGCTCGCTGACGAAGCGGGAGACCTCGGTGAGCCGGGCCAGTCGCTCTTCGCCGATGCAGTCAATGCCCATCTTGAGCTTGAGGTTGGGGATGACGGAGCACAGGTTGGCGTTGCCGCAGCGCTCGCCGTAGCCGTTGATGGTGCCCTGCACCTGGGTGGCCCCGGCGCTCACCGCTACCAGGGTGTTGGCCACCGCCAACTCGGCATCGTTGTGGGCGTGGATGCCTACGGGCACGGAGACCGTCTTCAGGGCCTGCTCCACGGCGTCCTTCACCTGGTGGGGCAGGCTGCCGCCGTTGGTATCGCACAGCACCACTACCTCCGCCCCGGCCCCGGCGGCGGCCTCCAGAGTCTTCAGGGCATAGGCGGGGTTGGCCTTGAAGCCGTCAAAGAAGTGCTCGGCGTCAAAGAACACCCGCAGCCCCCGCTCTCTGAGGAAGGCCACCGAATCGTCGATCATGCTCAGGTTTTCCTCGGGGGTGGTCTCCAGCACATGGGTGGTGTGGAGGTCCCAGCTCTTGCCCACCAGGGTAGCCACCGGTGCCCCGGCCTTGACCAGGGCCATCAGGTTGGGGTCCTTATGGGCACGGGAGCCGGGGCGGCGGGTGGCCCCGAAGCTGGCCAGGGTGGTGTTCTGCAGCCTAAGCGCGCTGGCTTTCTGGAAGAACTCGGCGTCCCGGGGATTGGAGCCGGGCCAGCCCCCCTCCACGAAGTGCACCCCCAGCTCGTCCAGCTTCACCAGGATTTTGAGCTTGTCCTCCGCCGAGAAGGACAGCCCCTCCCGCTGCACCCCGTCCCGCAGGGTGGTGTCGTATAGATAGACTGTGCTCATAGCCAAACTCATAGCTAAGGGTTCAATGTCCCATTATACTACATTGAATGGGGCCAAGCTTGGGGCCATGTAGGGGCGCTGCTTGCTTCACCCCTGTGCAAGGCGAGCCTTGCCCCTACCATCGGGCGGGCCAAGAGGACCTCTTTTCGGCCTACGCCTCTATTTCCTTCTCGGGGGTCACCAGCAGCAGGAGCGAAGGAAGCACTACCAGCGACGCCGCCATGGCCAGGAAAATCATCAGGGCCGTCAGTAGGCCGTAGGAGGAGAACAAGGGCATGGGGGCGAAGCCCATAATGGCGAAACCCACGATGCTGGCCGCCGCCGAAGCCAGCAGGGCCACCCCCGTGCCACCGGCCGCCTGCCGCAGGGCCTGCATCTTGCTGGGCGCCCGGCGTATCTCCTCCCGGAACCGGGCCGTCATGTGTATGGAGTAGTCTATCCCCACACCTATGGACACGGCGCCGATGGTGGCGGTGACGTAGTTCAGGGCAAACCCGGTGAGGTACATGAGGCCGTAGAGCCAGGCCACCACCAGTCCGATGGGGATAATGGTCACCACCGCATACCGGAGGGAGCGCATCGCCAGGAGCAGGAGGAGCAGCGTGGCGGCGGCGGCAATGGGCAATGACCTCTGGAGCGTACTGGTAGTAGCACCCAGCTGGGCCAGCCGGGTGAACGGGGAGCCCGTGAGCCCGGCGCTGCTGATGGCGGGGCTCTCACCCAAGACCTTCAGGTCAGCGGTAAGGGAGTCCCGGGCCGCAATGATTTTCTGCTGCTCCCGTGTCCCCGGGATGCCCACCGTCATGATGGTGACATCCTCCTCACCACTATCGGGGTCGTGATAGAGCACCTCCCGCACCTGACCGGGCGGATAGACCAGCTCCCCCTGGCCCAGGGCCACACCCTCGCTTAGCATGTAGGCGTAGGCGGCTTTCACCTGCTGTGGCGAGTCCGGCAGCCCGTCTCTGTCGGCGTCCGCAATCTCCACCCCGGTGAGGTCCGCCACACGGCTGCGGGCGAACTCGCTTCCGGTCACGGTCCTCAACAGACCGACCGCTGTTCTCGGGTCCACCTGCACCTCGCCATCGGCTCCCCGGGCGATGCTTGGATTGTCGGCCAGGTCCCGGATGAACCGGTCAATGGCGGCCAGCGACCGGCTGTCGGTCAGGTCGCCCTTGACATAGACAATAGCCGGTTCGCCGCTGCTCTCCCCAAAATGCTCGTCCAGCTTGTCCAGTCCAATCACAAAACCCGACCTGCTGTCGAAGAAGTCCTTGGCATCAAAGGTGGCCTCCAGCCTGACGGCGTACAGGGTGGCTACAGCGGTTATCCCGGCCACGGCCAGCAGGACTACGGGGCGGTAGCGGGCAATTCCGGCAACCGCAGCCGGGAACCAGCCCACCGCAGCCCCAACCGGCTGAGCTCCCGCCTCCGGCCCGGGTGGGGCCTCCAGCACGGGGCGGGGCTGCCGCCAGCGCACAATCAGCAGCGGAGCAACCAGGAATACGACGACGGTGGCCCCCAGGACCGCCACACCCAGCGGCTTGCTGACCGCCACCAGGAGAATCACGCCGGTGCCGGTGAGGACCGCCACGCCTATACTGCCAGCAATCGACAGGAGGCGTGCCACCACCGACGGCGATGCCACACCCGGGCCCCGGAGCCGGTCTATGCGCATCATCGCCAGAGGGAGCACTACGCCCAGGAGGATGAAGGAGACCGCCATGGCTATGCCGGCGGCGATGCCGAAGTGGATGACCGCCTCTATCTCCGACGAGGTGTTGGCCAGAAAGGCGATGCTGTCGCTGGCCATGGCCAGCAGCAGGGCGCCCAGCACCCCGGCAAAGCCAGCCCGCAGGGCCAGAGCCGGGGCGTAGCCCCGCCCCTTCTCCTCCTGGTAGCGCCGCATGGCGTGCAGGGCAAAGCTGACCCCCAGGGAAATCATGGCGATGGGGACGATGAGGTCTATGACCAGCCCACCCTTGAGGCCCACCAGGTTGGAGATACCCTTGAGCCACACCATGAGCACCCCCAGCCCGGCGCCGGTGAGGGCCGTGGCCCAGTAGGACCGCAGGCTCACCCCGGCGATGAGCACCACGGCGATGATGGTGAGCATGATGAACATGCCGGCCGTCTGGCCCTCCTCCTCCGATTCCAGGTTCAGGTCAATGGCGATGCCCCACAGCCGGTAGGCCTGCTCCTCGCCCCGCAGGATGCGCTGTACATTGCGGTTGAACCTCTCTTTGTCCAGGGCCCTCTCCCCGCCCCCCACGGCAATCTCCAGGGCGCCGCCCCCCAGCTTCTCGTTGTCCGCCAGGACATTGACGAACATGGCCGGAGCCGTCCAGTAGTCCACCTCCATCCCAACGATAGGGCGTTTCTCGCTCCGGGCCTTGACAGACAGTATCCCTTTCAGACCGCTGGTGTCCGGGTCGGAAAAGATATGGTGCAGGGCAACCTTGACCTGCTCATCTGTGGCCGTCTCCAGAGTGACCGTGGGGCCCGGGAAGCTTGCCAGGGCTTCCTGCACCGCATCGGCCAGGCTGTAAACGCCCGGTACGGTCCGGTTGGTATAGAAGTTGAAGCCTTCAAACAGGTAGGGCTGGGCGGGTAGCCCCTGGGGTGCCAGGGCACCCCTCTCGTCCTCCGCCTTTAGCCGCTGCTCGCTCTGGTACAGCTCCCACAGGGCCGCCTGGGTGAGCACATCTCCGGTGGGGGACTCCACGATGTAGCCGGAGAGGTGAACGCTGGGGGCGAAGCGCTCGTTGACATCGTCCCTCAGGTCGAAGACCTCACCCGCCGGGTCCTGCGATGCCTGCTGGCCGCTGCCCATGGTGAGCAGGGGGATGACCAGCAACGCGGTGAGGGCCGCCGCCAGGAGGATGACTACCCCCGAGTGCCGCTCCAGGAAGCCGGCCGCCCTGGCGGAGGACGACACGGGTGTTCCGTTTTCCTGCTGCATGGTTGCTCTAAAGGGCCTCCACCACCGCCCGGCCCATATCGGTGGTGCTCAGCTCCTTTTTGCCCGGCTCCGCTATGTCACGGGTGCGGTAGCCGGACTCCAACACCTTCATCACGGCGGTCTCTACAGCCCTCGCCTCCTTTTCTAAGCCGAAGGAGTGGCGCAGCATCATGGCCGTGCTCAGGATGGTGGCCAGGGGGTTGGCGATGCCCTGCCCGGCGATGTCCGGCGCCGAGCCGTGGATGGGCTCGTAGAGGCCGAAGGCGGTGCGCCGCTCCCGGGGCACCCTGGCCAGGCTGGCCGAGGGCAGCATGCCCATGGAGCCGGTGAGCACCGAGGCCTCGTCGGTGAGGATATCGCCGAACATGTTCTCGGTGACGATAACATCGAACTCGGCGGGGCGCTGGATGAGCCGCATGGAGCAGGCGTCCACCAGGATGTGCCTCAGCTCCACATCGGGGTAGAGGGGGGCCATGTCGGTAGCCATCTGCCGCCACAGCCGGGAGGACTCCAGGACATTGGCCTTGTCCACCGAGGTCAGCTTCTTCCGCCGGCGCCGGGCCAGCTCAAAGCCCACCCGAAGGATGCGCTCAATCTCCTTCTCGGTGTAGAGCAGGGTATCCACCCCTCGCCACCCCCATTTGGTCTGCCAGCGGCGCTTGGGGCGGCCGAAGTAGAGGCCGCCGGTTAGCTCCCGCACCACCACGAAGTCCACCCCCTCCAGGAGCTCCCGGCGCAGGGGGGAGGCGTCCAGCAGCATGGGGAAGACCTTGACCGGACGCAGGTTGGCGAACAGGCCCAAGCCCTTGCGGATTTTGAGTAGGCCGTCCTCGGGGCGGACGGGTGCCTGGGGGTTGTCCCACCTGGGGCCGCCCACTGCCCCCAGGAGCACCGCCCGGCACCCCCGGCACATCTCCAGGGTGGCGTCGGTGAGGGCCTCGCCGTGCCGGTCTATGGAGATACCGCCGAAGTCGGCGTACCTGAAAGCGAACTGGTGGCCGTAGCGCTGCCCCACCGCTTCCAGCACCTTCACCCCTTCGGCGATGACCTCGGGGCCGATGCCGTCCCCGGGGAGGACGGCTACTTCCAGCCTCATCCCTGGCCCAGCCTCTTCTTGGTGTACTCCACCAACCCCCCGGCAGCGATGATGTCCAGCATGGCCTGGGGGTAAGGGGCGGCCTGGTACACCCGGTTCTTGCCTGGGTTGATGATGGCCCCTTGCTCCAGGTCCACCTCCAGGAGCTCTCCGGGCTCCACCTCTGCCACCTCGTCGGTCTCCAGCACCGGCAGGCCGATGTTGACGGCGTTGCGGAAGAAGATGCGGGCGAAGCTGGGGGCGATGACACAGCCCACCCCGGCGGCCTTGATGGCCACGGGGGCGTGCTCCCGGGAGGAGCCGCTGCCGAAGTTAGGCCCGGCTACGATGATGTCCCCCGGCTTCACCCGGGAGGCGAACTCTGGGTCAACCCCCCCCATGCAGTGCTGGGCCAGCTCCTGGGCATCGGAGAGGGAGAGGTACTTGCCGGGGAGGATGACATCGGTATCTATATTGTCGCCGTACTTGTGGACCCTGCCCTGGATTCTCACTTTACCTCCTCAGGGTGGGTTATGTGGCCGGTGATGGCGCTGGCGGCCACCACCGCCGGGTTGGCCAGGTACACCTCGCTCTGGGGGCTGCCCATGCGGCCCA
>JAZGBK010000200.1:0-2697 GCA_036476365.1 Dehalococcoidia bacterium | reverse complement strand
AGTCGGCCCAGAACGCTGTAGCCAAGGCGGAGGAGACGCTGCGGCTGGCCCAGGTGAAGCTGGTGGATATGACACCGGACCCCCAGGAGGTAGAGGCGGCCCAACGGGACCTGGAGCTGTCCCAGCTCCAGGCGGACAAGTCATCGCTGGCCGCCCGGAACGCCGTAGCCAGGGCAGGGGAGACCCTGCTGGGAGCCGAGGCCCTGCTGGCCGACATGCTGGCAGGGGGAGACCCCGATGAAATAGCAGCCAGGGAGCTTCAGGTATCCCAGGCCCGCCTCACCCTGGAGGAGGCCGAGGCCGACCTGGAGGCGGCGTTGCTGGTGGCCACCTTCTCCGGGATAGTGGGAGAGGTGAGCGCCGAGGCGGGGGATAGAGTAGCCGCCGGAGCGCCGGTGGTGCTGCTGGTGGACCCCTCCCTGGTAGAGGTGTCGGCCACTGTGGATGAGGTGGATGTGGCCCGGGTAAGGGTGGGCCAGCCCGCCATCATCACCCTGGATGCCCTGCCTGGGGAAACGCTGCGGGGTCAGGTGAAGTCCGTCTCCCCCGTGGCCCAGGTGCAGTCGGGGGTGGTGAGCTACCCCGTGGTGATTAGCGTTGTCAGCGGGGGGGAGGTGGCACGGGAGGGCAGGACTCGAGAAGGTGGCCAGCCCCGGCGGCCCACGGGCGCTCCCGGTGGCCCTTCCCGTACGGGAAGGGCGGCGGGGATACAGCCCCGAGGGGGGATGTCCGCCTCCGCCGAAATCGTGGTGGAGTTGAGTCGGGATGTGCTCCTGGTGCCCAGCCGGGCGGTGCGCTTCATGACCCCGGGGCAGATGGTATCGGTAAAGACTGACCAGGGAGTACAGCTGGTCCTGGTGGAGGTGGGGCTCAGCGATGGCCGTAACACAGAGATAACCTCCGGCCTCAATGAGGGGGACACGGTGGTGCTGCCGGCCTCCTCGGCCATCACACCCAGCCCCGCCGGTCGGGGCTTCGGCGGCGGGAGGCTCTTCCGCTGATGCCCGCCGTCGTTGAGCTACAGGACATCGTCAGGCGCTACCAGATGGGGACGGTAGAGGTGTGGGCGCTGCGGGGGTTGAGCCTGAGCATAGAGCGGGGGGAGATGGTGGCCATCATGGGCCCCTCGGGCTCCGGCAAGTCCACCCTCATGCACATCATCGGCTGCCTGGACCGGCCCACCTCGGGCAGCTACTTGCTGGAAGGGGAGGAGGTGGGCAGACTGGGGGAGGACCAGCTGGCCGCCATCCGCAACCGGCATATTGGCTTTGTCTTCCAGACCTTCAACCTGCTCCACCGGGTCTCGGCCCTGGGCAATGTGGAGCTGCCCCTTATCTACGGCGGCGGCCAACGCTCCCGCGCAAAGGAGGCCCTGGAGCGGGTGGGGCTGGGCCACCGGGCGAGCCACCGCCCCAGCCAGCTCTCCGGTGGGGAGCAGCAACGGGTGGCCATCGCCCGGGCGCTGGTGAACCAGCCCTCTCTCATCCTGGCCGACGAGCCTACCGGGAACCTGGACAGCGGCTCCAGCCACGAGATTATGGAGTTCTTTAAGCAGCTCAACCGGGAGGAGGGGATTACCATGGTGGTGGTCACCCACGAGGCGGACATAGCCGCCTACATGGGACGGGTGGTGCGGCTCAGGGATGGTATGGTGGTGGATGGGGGTGGGGCATGAGGCCGCTGGACAACTTGAGGATGGCCCTGGGTGCGGTGCTGGCCCACAAGATGCGCTCCTCCCTCACCGTGCTGGGCATCGTCATCGGCATCGGTGCCGTCATCTCACTCATGTCGGTAGGGCAAGGGGCGCAGCGGCAGGTGGTAGAGAACATCCAGTCCCTGGGCAGCAACCTGCTCTTCATACAGGCGGCGGGGGGGCGGCAGCAGGGGGGAGCGGTGCGCGCCGCGGTGGGCACAGGGTCGGCCCTTACCCTGAACGACGCCGAGGCGCTGGGCGGGGTCCCGGGGGTGGTGGCGGTGGTCCCGCAGGTGGGCACCTTCGCCCAGTTGGTGGCCGGTGGCCAGAACACCGCCGCCCAAGTGGTGGGCACCACCCCGGAGTATGAGGGCGCCCGCAACCTGACAGTGGCGGAGGGGGAGTTCATCACCGAGGCCAATGATAGGGCACGCTCCCTGGTGGCCGTGCTGGGCAGCAATGTGGCCGCCACCCTGTTCCCGGAGACCTCCTCCCTGGGGCAGACGGTGCGCCTCAACCGGCGGCCCTTCCGGGTAGTGGGGGTGCTGGAGTCCAGGGGGGGTGGCTTCGGGGGCTTTCAGGACGATACGGTGATAGTGCCCCTGAGCACCGCCCTCTTCCGGCTCCAGGCCCAGCGGGGGCCGGCGGGCAGCCCCAGTGTGCAGACCATCTACATCCAGATGGCCGACGACGCCGACCAGGAGCAGGTCCGGGAGGTGGTGGCCGGCATCCTGCGCCAGGAGCACCGCATCGTGGGCGAGGACGACTTTATCATCACCAGCCAGGAGGACATCCTCCAGACCCTGAGCCAGGTAACGGGCACCTTTACCATTGTGCTGGGGGCCATCGCCGGCATCTCCCTGCTGGTAGGGGGGATAGGGGTGATGAACATCATGCTGGTATCGGTCACCGAGCGCACCCGGGAGATAGGCATCCGCAAGGCGGTGGGTGCCCGGCGCCGGGACCTGATGCTCCAGTTCCTGCTGGAGTCCATGCTGCTGACC
>JAZGBK010000020.1:0-2362 GCA_036476365.1 Dehalococcoidia bacterium | reverse complement strand
CGCTGAGCGCCACCGTCAACCGCCTATCCAGCGCGTAGGCTACCATATACGCCATGCTGGGGTGGTTGGTGAATTCAATGACTTCCCATTCACCCCCCACCTTCTCCGGGATGGGCAGTATGGCCTCCTCCCTTCGCTCGTTTACCGCTTGCTTTGCCATGTTGTCCTTCCTTTTGCAGGCTGCGCCCCCTTCCGGGTGACGGCTTACGCCATTCGGTCTCTTTTCCGGCCCAGGTTTGACCTACATAGAGATTCTTGCCGACATTTTGCCGACAAACTGTCCGGGACGGGCCAGGACGGGCCAGCACCACCAGGTACAAACCAGTGGACAAGACGACACCCCCGCAGATATAATGGCACCAGGCGGGACGAGGGTCGTCTAATCCGGCCTTCGGCACCATCCTATATCAGGCAGCGAAAGGAGCAAGATGGCCCAGACCTATCCGGTGAAGATGACGGTGCTCTCCCAGACCGGCACCTGCAACGCCGGCCACAAGGTGGGGGATTCCTGGGTGGTGGAGGCCCACAGCCCCGGCGGCGTGTGCTTCACCGCCCTGGCGGCGTGCTTCCCCTATGTGCGGGTGCTGCGCTTCGGCGGCGAGTTCCCGTGGTCGGACGACAAGGACACCTGCTCCATCGCCTGCCCGGATGCCAAGAACCCGGTGGTCTTTGAGATGCGGCGGCAGCGCTGAGGCCGTCACCACACTGCCCCGTGGTGTAGAGGTAGCACAGGGGACTTTGGATCCCTTAGCCCAGGTTCGACTCCTGGCGGGGCAGCCTTTATTGCTGGTGAAGAGCCACGGCCTTGCCCCCGATAGTGCTTTCCCCGTAGAATACAATCACTGAACTCGGGGAGGTAGCTATGAGTCTCAGGGGCACGGCAGCCATTACCGGCATCGGCGAGCTCAAGCCCAGCCGGGACCCCAACGGCCGCACCACCATGGAGCTTATGGCCCAGGCGGCCGTGGAGGCGGTGCGGGACGCCGGGCTGGAGAGGCAGGACATAGACGGCCTGGTCATAGCCACGCCCATGTCGTGGAGCCCCATGGTGATGCCCTCGGTGGTGGCCGAGTTCCTGGGGCTACGGCCAGGCTACGCCGGGCTGGTGGACCTGGGCGGGGCCAGCGCCGCGGGCACGGTGTGGCGGGCGGCGGCGGCCATCCAGGCCGGGGCCTGCCGCCATGTGCTGTGCCTCTCCGGTGAGGTGCAGGACCCCAAGGCCTTCTACCAGCAGCAGCGGGGACGCACCCCTCCGGGGCTATCGGTGAGGGAGTTTGAGGCCCCCTACGGCCCCGTAGTGGCCAACACCGGCTACGCCCTCATCGCCCAGCGCCACATGCACCAGTACGGCACCACCAGCCAGCAGATGGCAAAGGTGGCCGTGGACGAGCGCACCAACGCCTGCGCCAACCCCAACGCCACCTTCTACGGCAAGCCCCTTACCATAGACGATGTGCTCGGCTCTCCCCTGATAGTGGACCCGCTGCACCTACTGGAAATCGTCATGCCCTGCTGCGGGGCGGCGGCCATCGTGGTGAGCCGGGCGGAGGACGCCGCCTCCACCCCCCACCCCCCCGTTTACCTGCGGGGCGTCGGGGAGCAGGTAACCCACTCCATCCTGTCCTGCGCCCCCTCCCTGACGGAGACCCCCATCGTGTACACCTCCCAGAAGGCATACCAGATGGCCGGGGTCACCCCCCGGGACATCCACCTGACCTCGGTGTATGACTGCTACACCATCATGGTCATCCTCACCCTGGAGGACGCCGGGTTCTGTGAGAAGGGGCGGGGCGGCCCCTTTGTGCTGGAGCACGACCTCACCTACAAGGGGGACTTCCCAGTGAACACCCACGGCGGCCAGCTCTCCTTCGGCCAGCCCGGCCTGGCCGGGGGGGCCTCCCACATCACCGAGGCGGTGCGGCAGCTACGGGGGGAGGCCGGTGAGCGCCAGCTACAGAACTGCGAGTTGGCCTTCGTCAACGGCAACGGGGGCATCATCAGCGAAGAGGTATCGCTCATCCTGGGGAGCAGCCGGTGAGCCCCGAAGCCGAGTACCGCAAGCCCCTGCCCCACCTCACCACCACCAACCGCCCCTTCTGGGAGGCCGCCCATCGGCACCGGCTGACGGTGCAGCGCTGCCGGGACTGCGACGAGCACATCTTCTTCCCCCGCCCCTTCTGCCCCCAGTGCTACTCCGCCAACATAGAGTGGGCGGAGGTGAGCGGGCGGGGAAAAGTATACTCCTTCACCATAGTGCGCCGGCCCACGGTACGGGGCTTTGACCAGGACGCACCGTACATCTATGCCGTGGTGGAGCTGGAGGAAGGGCCCCTCATGGTCACCAACATCGTGGGCTGCCCAC
>JAZGBK010000002.1:0-2487 GCA_036476365.1 Dehalococcoidia bacterium | reverse complement strand
AACGCCAACGAAATTACGTATATGGCATAGAGTAGACTCGCCGCTACCGGGAAAAGGGGGCCGAATCCGTATTCGAGCCGCCCACTTACCACCTGGCCCTGTGCTACTATCAGGCCTGAAACAAGCGCAGTGAAGGCTACTGCCAGGCTGACCACGAAGGTCGATCCGAGCAGTAGCCTATGCCTCTTTGTTGTACCTAAGAAGGCGGTGACGAAGTAGAGCATTCCCCATGGGGCGAAGGTCAAGCCGACACTCATGATGCGTAGCCACGCTGTGGTGGAAAGGAGGGGCGAATCCAAGTGGGCCATGAAGGAACAGAAACTCCAGAGGGCCATGGCCAGTAGGTAAACGGCCAAGGGGGTCCGCATGGGACTACGGCGGGCCTGGATTGTTATGGCCGTAAGGGCTGCATAGGCCAAGAAGGCCAACAGCGGTATTGCGGTGCCTAAGCCAAAGCTCATGTCACCGTTTTCCCCAGTTCCCAGTCTGCGAGGCTGTGTCCTGCGCTGATTGACAGCAGCTTGTCAAGTTGCTCTTGGCGAGGCTTCATCCGTATTGGTTTGAGATGGCCCAGGTCGGCACCGCTGGCTTCCATCTCCATCATGTACTTCATGAAGCTCCCTGCCTGGACCAGGGTGACCTTAAGGGTCTTAATGCGAAGCATGTCTTCCATATCCTTGTAGTCGTGGTCAACCTTCCCCAGAGATGCGTGAATGGACTCTGCAATCTCGGCCTGATTGAGCTTCTGCGTCCCTTTGGGTTCCAGGTAGAGGTGCAGCCGGGGCTTCTCTTCGTCAAACTCTCTGACCGCCACCCAGTCCTGGGCTGGAACCTGGGCATCGGCGAGGGCCAAAACGACGGTCCTCTCATTGATTTTGGCAAAGCCGCCCAAGTCCATGATGTCGTCGGACCGGCTGTGAAACACGAACTGGGGATGGGCTATTCCCAGGCTCTCATTGTGGGTGGACACAATGCGGAGCAGGTCTCCCATACGGTAGCGCAAGAGAGCGCCGCCGTAGAAGTTGGTAATAACCAGCTCATAGATGCCGGGGCTGACTTGGTCCAGCAGCAGTGTGGGAGGCATGTAAGACTGGTCTTCCCGGCTCCGGTCTACCTCTTCCTCCGGAATGAACTCCAGGAAACACTGGTCTGGGAAGAAGCTCATAGAATCGGGCTCCCAGTTGCTGACACCAATCGCGCCGGACTCCGCGGAGGCGTAGATGTCCATGGGGTGGCGCCCCCAATACTTCTTAATGGTGGCGGCATATACTTGTCCCTCGGTACCCCCGAGGAGGATGGACTTGGGCTGCCACAGGTCACGGGGATACAGGGGGCGCCCGGCCAGCTTGCTCCTTATTACCCCGCCCAGCATACGGCGCGCAAACCCGGGGTGGAGCATAGCCGACAACCGCCGCTTGGGGCCCTCCGCCTCCCCACTTATTACTTCAGCTATGCGCAATAGCACAGGAGGGATGCCCATAAACAGCTGGACGCCCTCCCTCATAGCCATCCTCATACCCGTTGCCATGCGCTCCTGGAAACTCATGCGCTCCGCGGCTTCCAGGGATGGGATAAAGCGAATGCCGAACTCCTCCTGCAGGGACGGGCCTACGTAGGCTCCGGTGGGATAGGGGGGTGGCGCCAAGGTGTACAGCATGGTATCCCCCTGCTTGATATTCACCTCACCCTTGCGGTTTGCCCCCCCCTGGATGAGGCCCGTCAGCGCTGCTCGTCCCGCAGCCGCAAACATGCCAGAGCTGTAGGGCACCCACTTGGCATCATAGAAGCCCGAGCGGCCAGATGTGCGACACCACACCCGAGGCTTCTGGGGAAGCACGTCCTCTCGCCGTTCCCCCAGGAGGGGCAGGTAGTCGGAATATGATGTCAAGGGCACCCTCTCCCGAAACTCGTCCACACTGCGGGGGCGGGCCTTGCCAAGGAACTTCCGGCCCACCTCGCTGCGACCTATCATATCCAGCTCTTCCAGGAGCAATCCCTCCTGAATCGCCATGAACTCCTTCAAGCTCAGGTCCAAATGGCCACAATACTTGTGCCAGACGGGGGATTCCTCCTGGGGGTTCGCCAGCTTCTGGGTCGTAACCACATCAACCTCCTTTTGACCGAGAAATCGGTCCTGGCCGGAACCTGACCAGGCTGGTTCGAATACTGTTCTTGAGACTTCGGCGGTTGGGCCAGAGCATAGGGGTCTGACCCTGGTATTCCTTATACCCCGGGATGAGCCGAGGGAAGAAAAACTTGTCCTGCATCCACACCCACAGCACATCCAGGGCCAGCCAGACCGGGGCAGCCACCAAGAGCTTGGTAGAACGGCTGACCAGGATTAGCCCAACGAATAGCGCTGCTGCCCATAGCACTCCGGGGTGGCGGCACAGAGCATAAGTGCCCGTGTTTACCAGCCGTGGTACAGAGCCTCGCAGCAGGTAGGCGGCCAAGGGGATTTCCACAAATACGCTGTAGATAAATAGC
>JAZGBK010000199.1:0-7274 GCA_036476365.1 Dehalococcoidia bacterium | reverse complement strand
GCCACCATCACATTCTGGCCCAGGGCCAGCTCGCCCCGGTCGGTGGCGTAGCTATCGGCCAGCGCCTGGCCGGCCACCACCCGTTGTCCCCGGCTCACGATGGGGTGCTGGTTAACGCAGGTGCCCTGGTTGGTACGCAGGAACTTGAGCAAGGGATACAACTCCTCTTCGCCGTCCTCTCGGCGCACCACCACCTGGGTGGCACTGACGGAGGTCACCACCCCATCCGCCCGGCACAACACCACCTGGCCCGAGTCCCGGGCCACCAGTTCCTCCATGCCGGTAGCCACGGTGGGTGCCTCGGCGGCGATAAGGGGCACCGCCTGGCGCTGCATGTTGGAGCCCATCAGCGCCCGGTTGGCATCGTCGTGCTCCAAGAAGGGGATGAGGGCGGTGGTGACGCTCACAATCTGCTTGGGGGACACATCCATGCAGTCCACCAGGAGGCGGTTTTCATCGTAGTAGCGGTTGCCGTGGCGTACCTCCACCTTGTCGCCCACCAACTGGCCCATCTCGTCCAGTGGGGTATTGGGCTGGGCGATGATGAACTCCTCCTCATCATCAGCGGGAAGGTATTCCACCTCATCGGAGGCGAAGGGGACTATCGGGATGAGGCGGCGTAGCAGGACGAGCCGCTTCCTCAGCTCCTCGTCCACCACCTGCCCCGCCTCGGCCACTTCGGAGCCGCTCTTGGTCTTCACCGGTTCCCTGATGGTGTGCCCCAGCAGCCGGGGGTCTGTGGAAGGCAGTTCCCGGTATACCCGGCGCAGGGGGGTCTCTATGAAACCCAGCCGGTTCACCCGGCTGAAGCTGGCCAGGGAGCCGATGAGCCCGATGTTGGGGCCCTCGGGGGTCTCAATGGGGCAGATACGCCCGTAGTGGGAGGGGTGCACATCCCGCACCTCAAAACCGGCCCGCTCCCGGGACAGCCCCCCCGGCCCCATGGCGGAGAGGCGGCGCTTGTGGGTGAGCTCGGCCACCGGGTTGGTCTGGTCCATGAACTGGGATAGCTGGGAGCCGCCGAAGAACTCCTTCACGGCGGCCACCACGGGGCGGATGTTGACCAGGCCGGCCGCCGTAACCCCTTGCGTGGGGTCCACCAGGGTCATGCGCTCCTTCACCACCCGCTCCAGACGGATGAGGCCGATGCGGAACTGGTTCTGGATGAGCTCTCCGATGGTGCGCACCCGGCGGTTGCCCAGGTGGTCAATATCGTCGGGTGGGGCCTCTCCGTTATTGACCCGTATGAGCTGGCGGACGATGGCCACCATGTCCTCCTTGGTGAGCACCCGCATGGTGAAGTCCTGGGAGACCAGGTCCCGCACCTCGTGGCGGGACATGCGCCTGGCCTCCGCAGGGGTGATGACCCCCTTGATGAGGAGCAGGTCCCGCCCCAGCTTCTGGTTCAGCTTGTGGCGGCCCACAATGCCCAGGTCATAGCGGCGGGGGTTAAACAGCAGGTTGTGGAGCAGGCTACGGGCGTTATCCTCGTTGGCCGGGTCCCCGGGGCGCAGCTTCTTGAAGATGGTCACCAGCGCCTCGGCCTCGGTGCCGGCCTCTTCCCGCTCCAGGAGACTCCTCTCCAGGGTGGACTTGATAAAGTGATGGGGGCCGGTGTCCACCTCATGGAACAGGCGCTCCATGTCCTCTTCGCTGAAACCCAGGGCCCTGAGGAAAGTGGTGATGAATATGCGTCGCTTGCCGTTGGTCTTGACCATCAGGGCGTTGCGGTGGCTGGTCTCAAACTCCAACCAGGCGCCCCGGTCTGGGATGAGCTTGCCGGAGGCCAGCTCCCGGCCGCTGGTAGCATCCTCGTTCAGGTTATAGTACACGCCGGGGGAGCGGATAAGCTGGCTGACCACTACCCGCTCTGCCCCGTTGATGATGAGGGTGCCCCACGGGGTCATCTGCGGGAAGTTGCCCATAAAGATGATGGTATCGGCGGTTTCATCGTTCTCTTTGTTCCTGAGCCAGGTGGAAACGTAGAGCGGCGAGGTATAGGTGAGGTCACGCTCCCGGCACTCCTCAATGGAGTGCTCCGGGAGGCGGAATTCGTAGCGGGGATGCCCCGTTTCGGGGTCCACAAAGGACAGGTCAAAGCGGTTGCCGGTGAAGTCCTGGATAGGAGATATCTCCTCCAGCAGCACCCGGAGCCCCTCCCTCTGGAACCAGTTATAGGAGTCCATCTGCACCTGTAGCAGGTTGGGCACCTCCAGGATTTCCGGCAGCCTGGCGAAGGACTTGCGCTGGGGATAGGAGCCTTGCCACTGTTTTGTAAAGACAGCCATGTTCACCCCTCAACCAAAGGTCTGAAGCAGGTATGGCCCCTGAAGCCTACGGGCAAAGTGGGAGCCACCACTCCCAAACTGTGCCGGAAACGGGCACGACGAGGTAAGGAAAGACAATCCTGAAGGAACAGCTATCGCTTAGAGGCATACCAGGCAATCATATATTATATCATACCCCAGCCCCTTGTCAACCCCTCGAACGGAGGCGGTTTAGCAGCGATTATCTTACCCGCCCTCCCACCCAGGAATTATATCTGGGGGGGGCTCCGCCCCCGAATTGGTGCACCGGGCGAGTGGATGGGCCAAGAATGGTCGTCAAACGACCTGTCCTCGGAGTCGCTCAGGAAGCCTTAGCGGGTAGCCATCGTAGCCACGGTGCGGCCCACCGCCGCCGCCACCGACCGGACCTGCTCCATGAGGCGCTGGAAGTTATCAAAGGTCAGGGACTGGGGGCCGTCTTTGAGGGCGGCATCCGGGTTGGGGTGTACCTCCACCAGCAGGCCATCAGCCCCGGCGGCCACCGAGGCCAGGGCCAGGGAGGTAACCAGGTACCACTTGCCGGTGCCGTGAGAGGGATCGGTGATGATAGGCAGGTGGGAGTCCCGCTCTATGATGGGGATGGCCGCTATATCCATGGTGTTCCTGGTATAGGTCTCAAAGGTGCGGATGCCCCGCTCGCAGAGGATGAGCTGGCGGTTGCCCCGGGACAGGATGTACTCGGCGGCCAGCAGCCACTCCTGAATGGTGGCCGACATGCCCCGCTTGAGGAGCACCGGCCTGGGGCACTGGCCCACCTCATCCAGCAGGGTGAAGTTCTGCATGCTGCGGGCGCCTATCTGGAGGATGTCGGCGTAGCCAGCCACGGTGTCCACATCGTGGGGGGCGACGACCTCAGTGACCACAGGCAGCCCCGTCTCCTCCCGGGCCCGGGCCAGGAGCTTGAGCCCCTCTACCCCCAGGCCCCGGAAGGAGTAAGGGGATGTAGAGGGCTTGTAGGCACCGCCCCGGAGGACGGTGGCCCCGGCCTCCTTCACCGCCCGGGCGGTGCTCAGGATCTGGGCCTCGCTCTCCACGGCACAGGGGCCGGCCATGACCACCAGGCCGTTGCCGCCGATGCTTACCCCCCCCACCCCCACCATGGTGGCCTGCTCCTGGAACTCCCGGCTGGACAGCTTGTAGGGCTTGGAGATGGGGACCACATCCTCCACCCCGGGCAACCGTTCCAGCCACTCCCTTAGCTGAGGCTTGGTGGCTACCTCCCCCACCACTCCTATGATGGTGCGCTCCACCCCCCGGGACAGGTGGCCTTTCAGGCCCTCCCCCTCTATCCGGGAGAGAACCCCCTCTATCTGGTCGTCGTTGGCCTCCGCCTTCATTATGACTATCATGGCTTTACCTTTTTATTTGGCTCCGTTTTATTTAGCTCCGCCCTGAGGCCGGTGGCCCCCTTGAGGTAGATGTGCACTATTTCGGTGGCCTCACGGGTGGTGTTGACCAGCATCATGATGCGCAGGCACCGGGGGAGGCCGTGGGGGATGGACATCTCATGGCCGCAGAGCAGAGGCACGCTGTCCATACCCATGGCGCGGGCGGCCACCGCCGGGAACTCGGCGGTGAGGTCGGGCGTGGTGGTGAAGAAAATACAGGCGATGTCCTCGGCCTGGACCTGGTTGGCCTCCTGCAGCTTCTGCAGGAGTTCCGTAGTAGCTGATAGCAGCTCCTCCCGGTCGTTGTCTTCCACGGTGATAGCGCCACGGATTCCCCGGCACCTGAGCATAGTTCTAAGTCATCCCCTGTAGCAGCAGTTGATATTGAAATTTACTCTATTGGAGTTGCCGTGTCAAGGAAAGAAGGGGAGAGTTGTTTACTAAGCATCATCTTTCCCACACCTCCCAGCCCACGGTTTGACAAGGCCACGATGGGCTACCATAATTATCCCCAAGAACTTCTCGGGGGAGGAGAAGCGTTTTATGACTGCTGCGACGGACCAGTTCGCCCGGGTGGCCCATTCCCCCGGCGGCTGGCTCAAGGAATGGAAAGCCAAAACGGGGAAGAAGGTCATCGGCGGCTTCCCCTTATATGTGCCCGAGGAGCTCATCCACGCCGCCGGCATGTTGCCGGTGGTGCTCCAGGGCAGCGACAAGCCCATCACCCGGGCTAGCGAATATCTCCACTCCAATGTATGCCACCCGGTGCAGAGCAGCTTTGACCAGGCGCTGCGGGGGGAGATGGACTATGTGGACGGCCTGGTCTTCGCCGATGTCTGCGAGCAGGCCAAGCGCGCCGCCAGCCTGTGGCAGCTGTACCACACCGTCCCTTACCGTTTTAACATTCTGTTCCCCCATCTTCTCAACTCGCAGGCAGCCTTCACGTATATGATGAAAGAGTTGGGCCGCTTCAAACGGTCCCTGGAGCGGTTCACCGGCGGGGAAATCACCACCGGTGCCCTGGGCCAGAGCATCGCCCTCTACAACCGCACCCGGCAGCTGCTGACCCAACTCTACCAGCGCCGCCGGCAGGCCCCCGGCAGCTTCACCGTGGCCGATGTGGCCCAGGTGATGGCCGCCGCCCAGACCATGCCCAAAGAGGACTTCAACCCCCTGCTGGAGGCATACCTGGCCAGCAAAGGCACCTCTACGGGGGCCGATGACCGGGTGCCGGTGATGCTGGCCTGTAGCCAGTGTGAGGACCTGGAGCCGGGCATGGCGGAGGTGTTGGACGGCGCCGGAGGCCTGGTGGTGGACGACGACCTTTACCCCGGATACCGCTACTTCGCCACCACCGTTCGGGAGGGCGGCGACCCCATAGAGGCCCTGGCACAGGCCCACTTCAGCACACTCCCCTGCCCCACCCGCCACAACCCGGGGCACGACTGGGGCCAGCACATGATAGACCGGGCCCGGAGCAGCGGGGCCAAAGGGGTGGTGCTGCTGCTACAGCAGTTCTGCGAAATCCACTATTTTGAATACCCCCTGGTAAAGGACCGCTTCGCCCAGGAGGGGATGCCCCTGCTCATGCTGGAGACCGACCACAGCGGGGCGGCAGCCCGGGTAAAGACCCGGCTGGAGGCCTTCCTGGAGATGGTGAAGGAGGCGTAGTATGGAGCGGCAGATTGCACCCCTCAAAGCCCGGGAGATAATGGGCAAGTTCCTCAACCAGCACTATGTGGACGCCCACCAGGCCAAGAAGGACGGCCGCAAGATAGTGTGGACCATCGGCCAGGTGGATACCAACGCCGTGGTGGCCATGGACTATGTGCCGGTGTACCCCGAGAACCACGCCACCCTGTGTGGCTCCCGGGGGATAAGTACCGAGCTGTGCGAGATAGCCGAGGCCCATGACTTCTCCCCCGACCTGTGCTCCTACGCCCGCAACGACCTGGGCTCCATTTTCTCCGAGGGGGCCAAGAGCCCGGTGGGCGGGCTGCCCCGCCCCGACCTGCTCCTGGTGGCCACCATGTGCAACACGCACCTCAAATGGTGGGAGGACCTCAGCCACTACTTCGGCGTACCCCTCCTGGCGCTGGATACCCCCTACCTTCAGGACGGCATGGACCAGGAAGAGGTTGACGGCGTCCTCGGCTATGTCCAGGCCCAGCTACAGGAGCACATCACCCGGCTGGAGTACATCACCGGCCGCAAGTTCAACTGGGACGGCTACCAGCAGGCCATCTCCTATACCACTGAGGCGGGCAAGCTCTATGAGCACTTCCTCACCTCCACCCGCCATGTGCCCGCCCCGGTTACCTCCTTTGATACCTTCCTGCACCTGGGCCCCCTCATGGTGGGCCGGGGCTTTCCGGAGGCGGTGGAGTACTACAAGATGCTTAACGCCGAGTTAGAGGAGCGGATTCAGACCAGGGTCTCCGCCATCGGCGAGGAGGTCTACCGCCTCTACTGGGACAACATCCCCGTCTGGTTCAAGGTAGGCTACCTGGGCCGCAAGTTCGCCAGCTACGGGGCGGCCATCGTGGTGGCCAAGTACCCCCTGGCCTGGATTGACGCCTTCGCCCGCCTGGACCCCGAAAACCCCCTGGAGTCCATTGCCCGTGGCCAGACCCTCATCTTCCTCAACCGGGGCACCCAGTTCCGCATTGACCTGCTGCGCCAGCTCCTGGCCGATTACAAGGTGGACGCCATGGTGATGCAGATGAGCCGGAGCTGCAAGCCCTATATCATGGAGCAGTTGGTCATCGGCAAGGAGGCAGAGAAGCTGACAGGGCTTCCCGCGGTGACCCTTGAGGCCGATATGGTGGATACCCGCCTGTTCAACGAGGCGGAGATAGAGAACCGCATAGAGAGCTTCATGGAGGTCGTAGCCAGGTCAAAGGGGTGAGGCTGCCGTCTGCAGGCACCCTCAATGACACGGGGAGCAGGGTGGCTCTACCCCTACCGGCTACCCCAGGCAGATGGAGAGTGGCAGCCTCAGGAAGGAGGCCCGGTGGGCACCGAGATGTGGCAGAAAATGCAGCAGGGGATGGGCTATAGCGACGAGGAGATGGCCAAGGTCATGGCCGACCCCCACCGCCGGGGGGTGATGGAGGCGGGGCCCCTCATGGTGCGCCGCAAGATTGTGGCGGAGGTAGTGGATGCCCATACCTGCGCCGCCCATAAGGCCGGCACCAGATACATCATCCGGGCCAACGGCGTCATCCGCATGGAGGACCAGGCCCCCGGCACCACCATGTGCCTCAGCGCCCTGGCCGCCCTGGCCCCCACCACCCAGGTTATCTTTGACCGCTGCGCTCAGGGCCAGGACCCTAAAGGGAACTTCACCTACCATGTCCACTGCCCCGATACCGGGCCGGACTGCGGGGGCTTCGGCACCGCCCTGTTCAAGATTACTGTAGAGTAAGGAGGCCAGCATGGAAGCCCCAGCAGAGGCCCAGGAACTCATCGTAGAGAAGGATGGCAGCGTAGCCGTCCTCACCCTCAACCGCCCCCGGCGCTACAACGCCATGACCCGCAAGATGATGCTGGAGGATAT
>JAZGBK010000198.1:0-3823 GCA_036476365.1 Dehalococcoidia bacterium | reverse complement strand
GACTTTGAGGCCCTGGAGTTCATGAAGGACGCCGGCATGGAGGTCTACTTCATCAGCCCTGAAGAGGCCACGGCAGTATGGGAGAAGCCCGTCTCCCAAGTAATCGAACAGTTCAAGACGGAGCTGGGGCCTGTCGGAGAGAGGGCCCTGGGCATCATCCAGAGAGCAACTCCGGAGTAAAGCCGTAATGAGCAGTGGGGGGGCCGTACATCCGGCCCCCCCACCCCCTATCCACTTTGTCCCAGGAGGCATATGCCCATGGGCGTAATCAGCGCTGTGGGGGAGTTTCTGGCCCGGGCGGTGAGGACCCTCAACCGGGCCGGCGCGGTCATCGCCGGGGCGGCCATGGTCTTCATGGCCCTGGGCGTCAGCTATGAGGTGGTGTCCCGCCATTTCTTCAACGCCCCCACCAAGTGGGTCTTTGAAGGGGGCGAAATCGCCCTCACGGTGAGCGTGTTCCTGGCGGCGGGCTATATCCTGGAGCGGGAGCGCCATGTGAGGATGGACCTGCTCACCGGAAGGCTCCGGGAGAAGGTGCGCAATACCCTTTTCCTGGCGGTGTACCCCATGGGGCTGGCATTCTCGCTGCTCCTCCTTTCAACGGGATACAGCGGGGTGAAGTGGTCCATAGACCTGGGCGCCCGGACCTTCATCATGGGCATCCCTATCGCCATACCCCAGGCCATGGTGCCCATCGGGGGCTTCCTGCTGAGCATCACCTTCATCTACCGCTGGTTCCAGTTGCTGGCGGCGGTGCGGGGGCGGGATAGCACGGCCCCCTCTGAGCCAGGGCAGCACTGATGGAGCAGTGGCTGGTCGCCCTCATAATGGTCGTCGGCCTGGTGACGGTACTGGCCACCGGGCTGCCCATCGCCTTCTCCCTGGGCTTCATGAGCGTCGTCCTCCTGCTCCTCACGGAGGGGTGGGGGGGGCTGGACGCCATATTCTATCAGGCCTACGGCATCAGTACCAGCTTTGTGCTGGTCGCCGTGCCCCTGTTCATCCTCATGGGCAACCTCATCTATCACAGCGGCGTGGGCCGGGAGATTTACGACCTGGCCAGCAAGTGGCTGGGATGGATGCCGGGGGGTCTGGCCACGGCCACGGTGGGGGCCTGCGGCATCTTCGGGGCCATGTCCGGCTCGGCCCTGGCGGGCAGCGCCACCATCGGGGTGGTAGCCATCCCCGAGATGCAGAACAAGGGCTACCGCCGTGACCTGAGCCTGGGCTCGGTGGCGGCGGCGGGGGGGCTGGCCGCCCTCATCCCCCCCAGCGTGGTCATGATACTCTACGGAGACATCTCCGATAACTCCATAGGTAAGCTGTTCATCGCCGGCATCCTGCCCGGCATCCTGGTCATCATCATCTTCTCCCTCTACCACCTGTGGGTGGGCCTGCGCTACCCCGAGGCCGCCCCCCGGGAGCCGGGCGTGCCCTGGGGGGACAGGTTCAGGGTGCTGGGGCGGCTGTGGGCACCGGTGCTGCTCATCACCTTTGTAATTGGCAGCATCTACACCGGCATCGCCACCCCCACTGAGTCGGCGGGGGTGGGTGCCCTGGGCGCTTTCCTTATTCTGACCATGAAGCACCGGGGCTTCCGTCCGAACCTCGTCCGCAACAGCATTCACGACGCCGTGATGGTCACCGGGTATATGCTGCTCATCCTGGTGGGGGCCCTGACCTTCGCCTATGTGGCCACCCTGGCCTACATCCCCCAGTCCCTCACCGCCTGGATGGTCTCCCTGCCGGTGGACCGCTGGCTAATCCTGGCCATGGTGTGGGTCTTCCTCATCCTCATGGGGATGTTCTTTGACGGGGTGTCCCTCATCGTGCTCACCACCCCCCTGGTGTATCCCGTCATCATCGGCCTGGGCTGGGACCCCATCTGGTACGGGGTAATACTGGTGCTGAATGTGGAAATCGGCGCCATCACGCCGCCGGTGGGCCTGCACTTCTATGTAGTCAAGGGGCTGACTCCGAACACACCCATGATAGATGTAATCAGGGGCTGCTTCCCCTATGTCATCCTGTTTCATGTGGCGGTGGTCATCATCGCCGTCATGCCGTGGATAGCCACCTGGCTGCCCAGCACCATGATGAAGTAGGGGGCTAAGGGCTACTCTACTATTAGCTGGCCCTCCTCGCCGAAGCCGCGATGCCCGGTCACCCGGCAATAGAAGACATAGGTCCCGGGTTGGTCTATCGTGACCGCCGCGGTTTCGGTCGTGTCCCGCCGCACCCGCAGGTGAGCAATCTCCTGTTCGTCTGCATCTTCTATGGTAAAGGTGTGATAGGAGTTCTCGGAGGTAACCTGAAAGGTTACCTCCTCCCCCACCTTGATGGAGACCACCTTGGGCTCAATGTCTCTTTCACTGATGGTCACCTGAACCACCCCGTTCACCGGGGTCGCCACCGCTGCCGGTGCCGGGGTAGCTTCCCCTCCACCCCCACAGGCCGCCATTACCACAAGGGCAGTCAGGGATAGGGCCAGGACTGCCGTTCTACGCATCCGCCACCTCCTCTGCCGTCGCTGGGGCAGCTCGGTATGTTGCCTCCGAGTATATCAGGCTCCGTGTGCCTGTCAAGGGTAGTCCCAGGCAATCAGGGGAGGCCCATTCTGAACTTCACCATGACCACGATGATGGCGAACTGCAGCACCGCCTGGCTGGCTACCACCTTGACATATATCCCCATGAGCCGCCTAATTCTGGCCCCGTCGGGGTGTTCCTTGCGTATCTCAAAGAACACCTTGAGGTTGATGGGCAGCAGTATGCCCAGCCCCTGGACGGTCATGATGCCGGCCATAATCCCCGCCGCCACCACCCAGTATGCACCGGGGTAATCCAGCGGAAAAAAGCCGCGCCACACGGCCATGTAGTAGCCGCTGGTGATGGTGATGGTGGAGACGGTGGGCATGTAAAACAGCATGCGGGGCATCAGGCGGGTAATGACGGCCCGCCGGGTGGGGAGGTCCACCTTGCGCAGTATGGGCCCCAGGATAAAGCCCATGAAGATGTCGGTGCCCGTCCACAGGATGGCACTGAAGAGGTGCACATAAAGGAGAAACCATATCCGGTTGCTCAGGAGTGCCGCCATGAGCGCCGCTATGGGGATGACAACCCACCAGTTGTCCCGGGGGGAAATCCGGGCCATCTCCGGGCTCAGCGTGGCAGCGCTATTGGCCATCCTGCTCGGCTCCTGGGGGGGTGGGAGAGTGAGTAGAAGATACGCTCCAGGTTCGGATGCAGCTTCTTAGCTTCAGCATACTAACCCGGGATTTCCCCTTTCAACTCCCCGTAAGGCAAGCCTCACCCCTCATCGCTATTGGTGCCGATGATATGCCCGCATCACATAGTTGTCAAGCCTGCTCAGGGCCTGCCGGGTGGCCGCAAGCAGGGCCAAGAGACCTTCCCCTGTCCCCGCCCACCGTGTTCTGCTAAACTGTGTAGGCAAGAGGAGGCCGATAGCAGGAGGAATATCGGCCTCCCCGATGCTCCACTTAACTATCGGGGAGGAGACCGTGGCTCTGGAGAAACTGGGCCTCAGCGGCCAGCGGGCGGTTATCACCGGTGGCGGCACCGGACTGGGCCGGGCCATGGCCCTGGCCCTGGCTTCCGCCGGGGCCGATGTGGCCGTATCCGGACGCCGCCCCACCCCCCTGCAGGAGGTGGCCAACGAAGTGAAGTCCCAGGGCCGGCGCTCCCTGGCCCTCCCCGCCAATATCACCGACCCCGCCCAGGTGGACGCTATGGTGGCAGCGGTGATACGGGAGTGGGACGGGGTGGACATCCTCATCAACAACGCCGGCATCGTCCGGGAGTGG
>JAZGBK010000197.1:0-3706 GCA_036476365.1 Dehalococcoidia bacterium | reverse complement strand
CGGGAGCTTTTGGAGGCGGATACCGTAGTGCTGGCCGCCGGCTCCGTGCCCGCCGGGGTACCGGAGGTGGGGGGGGTTGCGTTAAAGAAAGTGGGGGACTGTGTGGAGCCGAGGGGGGTGAAGGAGGCCATCGCCGAGGGCTGGGCCGCCGCCCTGGCCCTGTAGAATAGGAGCACCTGGACTTAGTCAGAAGGAAAGGTTGAGGACATGCCCGGCTATGTAATTCCCATAATGGTTATGGCGCTGGTGGCGGTGGGTATCGGTGGGGTGGTGTTTGTAATCTTCCGGCTGCGCACCGGCCAGGGGCTCAACATCTCGTGGCGCTCCCTGTTCCTGGTCTACTTCTATCTGATGACGGTGATATCGCTGCTGGTGATGGTGGGCGGACTGTCCAACCTGGTGCGGGCGGGGATGGGGGTTGCCCTGGGCAAGGAGTTCAGCTACCACGCCTCCCGGTACATGGTTAAGGCGCCCCCGCCTCCGGTGCGGGTGGGAGAGCGGGTGCCCACCCCCGAGGAGCCTGAGGAGCCTACCCCCGAGGAGCAGGAGGCGGAGCGGCAGAAGGGCCTGGACCGCTCCTTCCAGGAGGGGCTCCTCAACGGGCTGAGCTTCACCATAGTGGGGGGCATCATCTGGGGGGCGCACCTGTATGGGCGTCGTCGCCTGGAGCGGGAGCAGGAGGAGGGGGAGTGGCTCCACCGCCTGTATGTTATAGCCCTGCTGCTCACCTTCGGCATCCTCACCCTCACCAGCCTGCCCCAGGCGGTGTTTGACACCCTGCGCTACTACATAATAGAGCAGGCCCCGGAGTTCTACGGCCCGCCGGGCGATAGGCTGTCCACCGGCATAGTGGCCCTGCCACTGTGGCTCTACTACCTGTGGGGCACCTTCCGGCTGGTCAGAGGAAGGGCAGAAGGGGCTTAGGCGGTCCCGCCGCCATCGCCGTCCCCCCGGCCACTGTCCCCGCCAAACCCCTTCAGCCCCTGGGCCATGCCGACCCGTTTAGACTGTAGCATGCCCGGGACAGCCGGACAAGATACCGCCCCGGCTGGCGAGGCTATGGCCCCTGGCAGGTAGCGCTACGCTTGACAAGCGCTGGGCCAAACCAGCATCATATGATGATAAGTCCCTGCGGGGGCCGAAAATCTAAGGTATTTCGAAGTACTATGGGGGAATGATGCCTAAAGCAAGTCCCAAGAGGGCGTCCCGGACCAATGGCGAGTTTGACCTGGAGGCCTACCAGCCGCTGCCGGTGACCTACCAGCTGCGCCTTGCCATCCTGAGGAAGGTGCGGCAGGGTGAGGACGTGCTCCCCGAAATCCAGGGCCGGGAGGAGGCCAAACGGGACGTAATGAGGGCCATGCTCTCTGGGGCCCATCCCTACCTGGTGTCGGAGGAGGGCACCGGCAAGACCCGGCTGGCACGCTCCCTGACACATCTGCTGCCCGCTATCCCCGCCATCAAAGGCTGCCCGTACCACGATGACCCCAAGTGGCCCCCCTCTTTGATGTGCCCCCGCTGCCGTGCCAGCCAGGACCCCGCCAGGGAGTTCGGGGTGGAGGTGGTGCCTGGGGAGACCCGCTTCTCCCGCATCCAGGGCAACGAGTACACCAACGAGGCCAAGCTCCTGGGGCTGAAGGACATTCAGGCCATCGCCAAAGGCAGAAGCCCCTCAGACCCCCAGGTGTTCACCGGCACCGGTATTTTCCGGGCCAACCGGGGCATCCTCTTCGTGGATGAGCTGCCCGCCATCCCTACTAAGGTCCAGGTGCTCTTTCATCCGGTGCTGGAGGAGAAGAAGGCCGTGCTGGAGGAGTATAACTGGCAGCACCCGCTGGACCTGGTGGTGGTGGCCACCGGCAACCCGCAGGGTTTTTCCCATGTCAACGAGGTCCCCAGGCCACTGGTGGACCGGTTGGAGCTTATATACCTGGACCTGCCCAGCGAAGAGGTGGAGCGGGAGATTGCCCTTATGGAGCGCTTCCGGGGCTGGGAGCTGGCTCCGGCGGTGACGCAGAGTGAGCTGCTGGGGGAGGTGGACCTGCGCGACCTGGAGAGACGGGTGGCACTGCCCTGGTGGGTAATGGAGATGGTCAACAAATCGGTCAGGATTAGCCGGGTGTGCCGCTGGGTGGAGAAGCGGGCCAGTATCCGCGCTACCACCCGGGCGGTGGACCACACCTATGCCTCCACGGAGCTGGGCAACCGCAACCTGGCTACCCTGGAGGATGCCTCCGATGGCCTGAAGCTGGCCCTGCGGGGCCGCATCGGCCTGCGGGCCGACCTCATTGACTTTGAAAAACCCGAGGAGTCCTTCAGCAAGGCGGACCAGGTGGCGGAGGACCTGCTGTGGAATGCCCTGGAGGACTTCTCCAAGGATTTCCCCGCCTATGAGGCTGAGCCCATGGTACAGGAGATTGAGGCTATCTTCGCCGACGGCACGGACCACCTCAGCGACCGCCTCCTGAACTCCCCAGAGCTATCCCGGGCCGTTAACTGGCTCAAAGAGGTGGGCCGGGGGCGTGCCAACGGTGACCTGCTCAACCCCCTGGAGCAGCAGATGACCCGTCAGCCGGAGAAGCTAAAGGGTGACATCTCCGAGGAGTACCACCGGGCGGCTTTTGAAACCGTGGTAAATATAGCCTTGCACCGGGGCACCCTGGGGGACTGGGTGCGGGAGAAGGTGTTTGCCCCTCAGATGGTGAGCTGGGCTCGCAAGGGGGGCCCCCGGTGGCTTTAGCCGATATATGCGCCCGCTGCCTTGAGCAGGGCAGCGAGCAGAACCGCATGCTGCAGGAGCTGGCCCATTCCCGCAACAAGTCCACCCAGGACCTGCTGCGGGAGATGAAGTACGGCCGTCACTCCTCCATGCGCGACAAGGCCAACGAGCACTCCCAGGAGCGTCAGCAGCGGTCCCAGGAGCAGCTTCAGCAGTATGAGGAGAGGCTGCGCCAGTACGAGGAAGAGCTCTCCTTGAAGGCCATGGAAAGCCTGCTCCAGGGCGAGGACGTGGACGAGATGGCCATGCAAATCCAGAGCGACAAGATGCGCCGGGACCTGGAGGAGGCGGTGAGGGCCCTGCGTTCCCAGCCTGAGGGGCTGAGCCAGGAGGACCTGGAGAAGACACTGGAAGAGCTGGTGCGCGAGGGGCTCATTGACATGGACGGGGACCGGGTGAGGATAACCTCCCGGGGCGCCCGCAAGCTGGCCAACAAGGTGCTTGCTCGTATCCTGGCCAACCTCGCCCAGCGGGACATGGGCCCCCATGCCATGAGGGAGATCGGCTACGGTTCCCAGCGCTCTAACTCCAGCCGCAAGTACGACTTCGGCGACGACTACGCCAATGTGAACATAGAGAAGACGCTACTCAGCGCCATGGAGAGGCACGACTGGGCCGCAGGCCAGTCGCTGGAGCAGGAGGACTTCCATGTATGGGAGCTGGTGCACCAGACCCGGCTGTGTGCCGGGCTCATCATAGACGAGAGCGGCAGCATGCACGGGGAAAAGGTGGAGGCAGCCATTGATGCCTCCCTGGCCCTGGCCGAGCTTATGGGCAAGGACCCCAAGGATACGCTGAGGGTGTTCCTGTTCTCGGACCGGGTGCGGGAGATACCCCGCTGGGACATAGTGAACGCCAACTTCAGCGGCGGCACCACGGACATCCGCTCCTCTCTGAAGTCCTTCCGCCACGCCGTGCGCAACGAGC
>JAZGBK010000196.1:0-3456 GCA_036476365.1 Dehalococcoidia bacterium | reverse complement strand
GGAGGCAATATTGCCTAACGAACATGAGCTTTCCCACCCACCCGCCCGTGAAGAAATATCTGGGGGGCTTCGCCCGCCAGGGCAGGGCAAGCCCTGCCCCTACATCCAGCACTGTAGAGGCGCCGCTGGCTGCGCCGCCAGATTCCCCGCTGTTCCCATTTTTATGACCCAGGCTTTATAATAGCCCCATGGCACACGAATACACCGTAGTCATTGAGCGGGATGAAGAAGGGTATCTGGTAGCTTCTGTCCCCTCCCTCCCCGGCTGCCACACCCAGGCCCGGTCCATGGACGAGCTACTGGAGAGAATAAGGGAGGCCGTCCTCCTCTGCCTGGAGGTGGCAGGGTAGGAGGCACCGGAGCCTTTAGAGCTGGTGGGAGTCCAGAAGGTAATGGTGTGAGCCGACTCCCCCGCATATCGGCCGAGGAAGCCATCCGGGCTCTAACGGCAGCAGGCTTCCAGCCCCTGAGGCAAAGAGGTAGCCACGTGTTTCTGAAGCATACCGATGGCAGAGCAACTGTGGTGCCAGTGCATCGGGGTGAAGACCTAGGGCCAGGCATCTTATCCAAAATCCTCCGCGACACCGAACTCTCCCGTGAAGATTTCATACGGCTGGTAAGGGGTTAAAAAACAAGTGTACACCGCAGCCGATCTCAGCTTCACGGAGGCCCCGGAGTTACTGCCCTGCTGCAGGAGGCCATGACCTACGAGCTACCCCCCATGCGTCCCCCCAGCGAGGCCTAGTCGCTGCTCTTAAGGGTACACCGGGGCTGCCCCTGGAACCGGTGCACCTTCTGCGACGCCTACAAGGAGATGAAGTTCGACAAGAGCTCCATCCGCCCCGTGGAAGACATCAAACAGGACATCCTATCCGCCCGGCAGCTCCTGGAGCAGGCCCAGGAGGCCTCCCGGCTGCTGGGGGACGACGGGGAGATTACCGATAGGGTCCGGGGCTACATGTTCCAGCGCTATTTCCTTGACATCGGCCTCTTCCCCTGGCTGCTGCGCTACGGCCAGCCCCGTACCGCCTTCCTGGGGGACTCCAATGCCATCGTCCTCAAGACGGAGCCCCTGGTGGAGATACTGGACTTCCTGCGCCGCACCTTCCCTTCCCTGGACCGGATAACCTCCTACGGCCGGGCACGCACCGTGGCCACCAAGGCCCCCGGTGAGATGGAGGCCCTGGCCCGGGCGGGGCTCAACCGCCTCCACATCGGCCTGGAGACCGGGGACGACGAGCTGCTGGCCACTATGCAAAAGGGGGCCACCGCCGCCCACATGGTGCAGGCGGGACGCCGGGTAAAGGCGGCGGGCATCTCCCTGTCCATGTACGTCATGCCCGGCCTGGGCGGCACCTCCCGCACCCGGCAGCACGCCCTCAACACGGCAGCCGTGCTCAACCAGACCGACCCCGACTTCATCCGCTTCCGCTCCTTCGTCCCCCGCCAGGGCACCCCGCTGTACCAGCAGTACGAGCATGGCGAGCTGGAGCTGCTGCCCCCCCACGGTTATGTAGAGGAAATCAAGCTCCTGGTGGAGAACATGGAGGTAACCGGGCGAGTGGCCTTTGACCACATGATTAACCCCACTTACAAGGAGGGCAACCATCTGGTGCCCCTGCTCCACCCCGATAACGATGGCTACCAGTTCCCTGGCCAGAAGCCGGAGGTGCTGGCCGCCCTGGAGCGGGGGCTGGCCATTGACGAGTCCCGCTTCATCCGGGCCGAGCAGTGGATTCTGAGGGAGCACCTGTGAACCCCCGCATACAGAAGCTCCAGGAGGCCCTGGAGCGCCTCCGGCTGGGCTGCGCCATCCTGTTTCAGAACCGGGACCTCTACTACTTCGCCGGCACCATGCAGGACGGGGTGCTGGCGGTGCCCGCCGCCGGTGAACCACACCTGCTGGTGCGCCGCAACTACCAGCGGGCACAGCAGGAGGCCTCGGTGGCCTCCGTGCACCGACTCAACAGCCTGGATGAGCTACAGGCCGTGGTACCCCCGGATACAGCCCGGGCTGGCATTGAGACGGATGTGCTGCCGGCGGCCAGCTACCAGCGATTGCAGAAGCTCTTCCCCGCCGCGGAGTGGGTGGACATATCCGGGGCCATCATGGAAATCCGCATGGTCAAGGAGCCTGCTGAGATTGAGCTCATGTCCCGGAGCGCCACCATAAACGATGCCGCCCATCGCCGGGCGGCCGAGGTGCTGCGGGAGGGTCTCACCGAGGTGGAGCTGTTCTCGGAGATGGAGTTTGTGGCCCGCCGCCTGGGAGACGACCGGCTGGCCAGCTCCCGCGGCTTCAACGCCCTGCCCCCATGCCAGATAGGCTCCGGCGAGGCCGCCACCGTGGCCAGCCGGGCCACAATCGCCCTGGGCGGGGTGGGGATGAGCCCCGCCGCCCCCTGCGGCCCCTCTTCTCGCACCATCCAACAGGGGGAGGCGGTGGTGGTGGACTGGGTGTCCTCCTACCACGGCTACATCGCCGACCAGACCCGCACCTACTTCGTTGGCCGCCCCGATGACCAGCTCCTCCGGGCCTACGAGACCTGCCGTGAGATTTACCAGGCGGTGGTGGCCGTCATGGCCCCCGGCGTCCCCGGCAAGCACCTCTACGAGCTGGCAGTAAAGATGGCCGCCGAAGCCGGCTACGAGCACTTTATGGGACTGGGGGAGTACCGGGTGAGGTTCCTGGGCCACGGTGTGGGCCTGGAGCTCACCGAGCAGCCGGTGCTCAGCTACCGGGAGGAGCGCCCCCTGCCGGAGGACTGCGTGCTCACCGTGGAGCCCAAAATCGTCCTCCCCGGCAAGGGGGCGGTGGGCATAGAGAACACCCTGTGGCTGAGCGGGGACGGGCCCCGCCCCCTCACCGGAGCACCGGACATGGTCATACTGTAACGGAGGTGGCACATGGCGGCAGTTAGCTTCAAGGCGGAGAGGCTGTTCCAGCCGGGGAGCATCGGCGGCATGACGGTGCCCAACCGCATCGTGATGCCGCCCATGGTCACCGAATACGCCGCCCCCGGCGGACATATCGCCCCCGCCGCCGTCAACTACTACGCCGAGCGGGCCAGAGGCGGCACCGGCCTGGTGATTGTGGAGGCCTCCTGCGTGGAGCCACGAGGTAGGGCCTTTCGCCGCCAGATAGCTATCTACGACGACGAGTTCTTGCCCGGCCTCCAGGAGCTGGCCGGGGCTATCAAGGCCGCCGGTGCCCGGGCCGCCATCCAGCTCCACCACGCCGGTATGGCCACGGGTACCAAGGCCACCGGCTCGCCACCCCTGGGCCCCTCCCCCCTCGCCATGAGGGGCTACGAGCCAGCCCAGGAGATGTCCCCACAGGACATCCGGGAGGCCCATAACGCCTTCGCCCGGGCGGCCCTCCGGGCCAAACAGGCCGGGTTTGACGGGGTGGAAATCCACGCCGCCCACCTCTACCTGCTGGCCCAGTTCCTATCC
>JAZGBK010000195.1:0-2727 GCA_036476365.1 Dehalococcoidia bacterium | reverse complement strand
CTCCGAAATTGACACCCTGGAGCGGGTTGAAATCCTCAGAGACCTGCGCCTGGGGGTGTATGATGTGGTGGTAGGCATAAACCTGCTGCGGGAGGGCCTGGACCTGCCGGAGGTGAGCCTGGTAGCTATCCTGGACGCCGATAAGGAGGGCTACCTGCGCTCCCGGGACTCCCTCATCCAGATAATGGGTGCGGATGCCTATCTCCTTCAGGTATTCCGCCATCTCCTCGGCCATGCGCTTGGTGAGGGTAGTCACCAGCACCCGTTCCCCCCGGTCCACCCGCTGCTTTATCTGGTCTATGAGGTCATCTATCTGCCCCTTGGTTGGTTTCACCTCCACCGTGGGCTCCAGGAGCCCCGTGGGACGGATAAGCTGTTCTACCACCTGCTGGCTATGGTCGCGCTCGTAGGGGCTGGGGGTAGCCGATACGAAAACTACCTGGTTTACCCTCTCCCAGAACTCCTCAAAGCTCAGGGGGCGGTTGTCTATGGCCGATGGCAGCCGGAAGCCATAGTCCACCAGGGTCTGCTTGCGACTGATATCGCCGTGGTACATGCCCCTTAGCTGGGGCAGGGTGATGTGGGACTCGTCAATGAACACCAGGAAGTCGTCTGGGAAGTAGTCCAGCAGGGTCCACGGCGGGCTGCCCGGGGGGCGGTGGGCCAGGTGGCGGGAGTAGTTCTCCACCCCGCCGCAGTAGCCCGTCTCCCGCAGCATCTCCAGGTCGTACTTGGTGCGGGACTCCAGCCGCTGGGCCTCCACCAGCTTGTCCTGGGAGCGCAGCCACTCCAGGCGCTCCGATAGCTCCACTTCAACATCGCTGAGGGCCTGCTGCAGCCGCTCCGGCGAGGTGACGAAGTGCTTGCCGGGATAGATGTCCACGGTTTCCTTGATGTCCAGCAGCTCGCCGGTGAGGGGGTCCACGCCCACGATGCGCTCAATCTCGTCCCCCCAGAACTCCACCCGCACCGCCGTCTCGTCGTAAACAGGGAAGATTTCCACGGTATCCCCCCGCACCCGGAACTTGCCCCGGGTGAAGCCGAGGTCGTTGCGCTCGTACTGCAGGTCCACCAACTGCCGCAGCAGCTTCTGCCGGTTTCGCTTCTCGCCCTTGGTGAGTGTGATGACGAAGCCGTAGTAGTCCTCGGGGGAGCCCAGGCCGTAGATGCAGGATACGGAGGCCACGATGACCACATCCCGGCGCTGGAACAATGCCCGGGTGGCCGAGTGGCGCAGCCGGTCAATCTCCTCGTTGATATCGGCATCCTTCTCAATGTAGAGGTCGCGCTGGGGCACATAGGCCTCGGGCTGGTAGTAGTCGTAGTAGGAGACGAAATACTCCACGGCGCTATCGGGTAAGAAGTCGCGGAACTCAGTAGATAGCTGGGCAGCCAGGGTCTTGTTGTGGCACAGCACCAGGGTGGGGCGCTGCACCCGTTGGATGACATTGGCCATGGTGAAGGTCTTGCCGGAGCCGGTGACCCCCATCAGGGTCTGATGGCCTGGGCCGGCCTCCACCTGCCTGGCCAGGGCATCCACTGCCTGGGGCTGGTCCCCCGTCATGCGGAAATCGGAGACTATCTCAAAGTCAGGCATGTGCCAGCTTCTGCCTCAGCTCCTCTTCTTTAGGGACACCGATGAACTCCAGCTTGCCGTTGATGACTATGCCCGGTGACATCATGAGCTGGTGCTTGAGCACCTCCTCGGGGTGCTCCGTTATATCAACCTCTTCTACAGATAGGCCGGGCATTTCCTCCTGGAGCTTCCTGACCAGCACCAGGGCCTGGGCACAGCGGGAGCATCCGGGGCTTTTGAGCACTTTAACCTCAGCCATAGTTCACCTCCCGGGGCGGGACTGCTTCAGGCGGCGGCCCCAGGCCAGGTGGGCCAAAAAGGCCAGGCCCAGCAGCAGCCACGGGGCATATGAGTCCTGGAAGTTGACCGCCCCGACATCGGTGTGGGCCAGGACCGGGGTGGGGACCAGGGCTGCCACTACGGGCCACCACAGGCTAATTCGCCGCATCCCGCCACCTCCTATAATCATACCATAGCAGCCCCAGAACGATGATGCCCACCGCCAGCCACGGGGCGTAGGACTCAAATCCCGTAGGGGAGTGAAGGTGGGCCCCTGCGGGCAGCTCCGCCAGCCTCTCCCCCAAGAGAGGGCTGCTGAGCCAGTCCAGCAACAGGTGGGGCAGGGCCACATCCCACCAGCTCATACCGAACAACCCCACCGTCAGCAGGAGGGCGCCAATGACCAGCAGCCCCCAGCCCGTGAACTTCTCAATGGCCCCCTGCCGCCTCAGCATCCCGGGGACGGCGTTGACCCCCAGGATGGCCAGCACTGCGAGGAGCAGCAGGGGCACCACCCGGCCCAGCCCGTGCACCGCCCCCAGGGCCAGGCCCTGGACCACGCTGCCGGTGCCGGCGATGTACAGCATCAGTATATAGAAGGCCGGGTTGGGGCAGGCCACCCCTATATTCCCCAGGAAGAGGCCGAAGAAGAAGGGCCTCAGCAGACCGCCCTGGCGGGTTATCCGGCCAGGGGTGCCGGAGAATGCAGGGAGCTCCAGCCGGATAAGCTTGAGCTGCCCCAGGGCGAAGACCACCGCCACCACCCCGGCTACTGACCACAGCACCCGGGAGATGCGGGGCACTCCCACAAACTGCCCCACTCCGGCCACGAAGGCAGCATACAGGCTGATGGTGATGGTGAGCCCCAGGCC
>JAZGBK010000194.1:0-5508 GCA_036476365.1 Dehalococcoidia bacterium | reverse complement strand
CCTTTGATGTAATTCAAGCTGGGTTAGGGGGAGATGAGGTTGGCAATCTTCTTGGTGCCACCCCCCCCGGCAGCAAGTGCCAAAGGGAACCCAGAGGACAAAAGCGGGTACTAGAAGGTGGTGCGGGCACCAGGACTTCGAATTTCCGTGGTGGGGCGGACAGGATTCGAACCCGTGACCAAGAGATTAAAAGTCTCCTGCTCTACCACTGAGCTACCGCCCCCACCCAGTCATTTTAACCTGCGGCTTCCTCCCTTTCAACCTGGCCCGGCACTCCGAAGTAGCCCCAACCCCTAACCTGCCAGCTTTTTGATAAGGATAGCCCATAGGGGTTTAAAAGCGGGCTTCCAAAAAGGGAGCAGCAACCTCCGGGATTATCCCCTCAAGGGGCTTGGAATGGGGTGGGGACATGGTATAATGCTCTGAAATAAACTGGGCGACCAAGGAGGTTTGGGAATGTATCAGAAGGTGCTGGTAACCCTGGATGGGTCTTCCCTGGCGGAATGCGTCCTGTCCCATGCCACTGCTGTGGCCAAAGGCTGTGCTATTCCCGAGGTATGGCTGCTCCGGGTGGTGGAGCCAATGCCTATCGGAGAGGGGGTCACCCAGGAGTTCATCTACAAGGTGTACGGGGAGAGGGAGAAGGTAGCCAGGGAATACCTGGATGGTGTGGCCAAGGGGCTGCGTGACCAGGGTCTGACGGTGAACACAGCGGTGGTGCAGGGCCAGCCGGCCGACGAGATAGCCGGTTTCGTGGAGAAGAATAAGGTTGACCTCATAGTTATGGCCACCCATGGCCGTAGCGGCATAGGCCGGTGGGTGTTAGGCAGTGTCAGCGACCGGGTGCTGCGAGAAGCCAAGGTGCCCGTGTTGATGGTGAGGTGCAAATAGCCCTCACCCGGCGGTAGGCCCGCCTCCGGGTCTATACTTCAGGGCCATGACCGATTCCGCTTCCAACACCAGCTCGCCTCGCTGGTTTCGGGTAAGGAGGCGGAAGCGTACTATGCCCCAGTTGCGTTTGGGCTCCTTACCCGCTACATCGCATTCCGTGGTGATAGTATCGCCGATGAGCACCGGGTTGCGGAAGGTGAAATGCTCCCCCAGGTGGCTGGCGGCATCGTTACCCAGCAAGACTGACACGCTGGGCAACGCCAGGGATGCGGTGAGCATGCCGTGGGCGATGCGCCGCCCAAAGGGTGTGGCCTTCATGAACTCGTCATTCATGTGGAAGGGGTGCAGGTCGGCACTGAGGTGGCCGAACATGACGATGTGGGTCTCGGTTACGGTGATAGATGTCCCGGCGAACTTCTGGCCTACCTCAAACTCCTCGTAGAACATGTGACCCTCCTTATCCGTAGCTTAGCCCTCTACCGGCCTGGTGGATTGTAACGCCTGGTGCCAGGCACGGTCAACCGTATGGCGTCCTTGGCTCCCGCTAACCTCGCTCCTCACCACAGGCTAACTCTCCTGGCTACCTGGTCTGGTTTGCCAGGCAGTCGGGATGTGATAAAATGAGCACACAATCGGAAGGAGTTATATGTCCTCAGCCGATAAGTTCCAGCAAGCAGTGGCCAACCGCCATCAGTACGCTCGGGAGTGGAAGCAGCGCACCGGGGGCAGGGTGGCCGGCTATCTGTGCACCTATGTCCCCGAGGAAGTATTTTACGCTGCAGGCATGCTGCCGGTACGCATTATAGGCAGCCATGAGCCGGAGTCCGTTACCTCGCCCTACATCTTCGGCATGTTCTGCTCCCACTGCCGGGACTGCCTGGCCCAGGGCTTGCAGGGGCGCTACGATTATCTGGACGCGGTGTCCACCGCCCACTGCTGTGTGCACAGCTTCCAGACTTTTGATAGCTGGCGGCGCCATATTCCGGTGGAGCACTTCTACTATGTGTCTATGCCCCAGCTTATTCAAAGCCGGGGCGCCCAACGGAGCATGCTGGCAGAGGTTACCGTGTTGAAAGAGCGACTGGAGGCGGACCTGGGCCGGAGTATCCCCGCCTCGGCGATGGAGCAGGCCATAGGGGTGTATAACCGCAACCGCCGCCTGATGCGCCAGGTGTACGAGCTGCGCCAGCGGGATAACCCGCCTATCACCGGTGCCGAGTGCATGGAGATGGTGATGGCCAGCCAGGTGATGGATAAAGAGGAGCACAGCAGGCTGGTGGAGTCGCTCTTGAAGGAGTTTGAAGCCGCCCCTCCGGTGCGAGAGGTGGGGGTGAGGCTGCTGGTAGCAGGGCAGACGGACAGCGCGGATGTGGTGAGGGTAATTGAGGAGCTGGGGACAACGGTTGTTGCGGATGACCTGTGCTTTGGCAGCCGCTATTTCTGGAATGAGGCTGTAGATGGCAAAGACCCGTTGGCTGCCCTGGCACAGCGCTACCTGGAGCGTCCTCCCTGCCCCATGAAAGACCTCCACGGCGTGCGTGTCCGCCCCGGATACCTGCTGGACATGGCCAAGGAGTACCGGGTCCAGGGTGCTATCCTCATACGGCAGCAGTTCTGTGACCCCCACGAGTACGATATGCCAGCGATAAAGCGGTTGCTGGAGGAAAACGGCATCCCGGCCCTCATCATGGAGCAGGACATCACCATTCCCCTGGGCCAGCTACGCACCAGGGTGGAGGCCCACCTGGAGTTGGTGCAGCAGGAAATAGCATAGGAGGAAGGCACTATGGCAGTGCAGCAGCGCTATCCCACCAGACCACTGGAATGCTGGGGTAAGCTGGAGGAGCTACGCCGGAGGCTGGTAAGGGATACCTACAGCGCCAGGGAGAGGGGGGACCTGGTGGTGCTGGGAGGCCCCGGCCCGCTGCCCTCAGTCCTCTGCGGTCTGGGTGGCTTCCAGCTACTGTCGCCCATGCCTATCGGCCCCGATATGCAGGACCTGCGCTTGCTCACCAAGATGAACGAGCTGGCTACCGCTCAGGGCTACGGCAACGATTGCTGCGCCACCCTGCGTATCGCCCTGGGCTCCATGTTGATGGACCGCTTTGGCATGAACAAGCGCACCGGGGAGATACTGAAGCCGGATATCCACTTTGAATCCCTGGCCTGCCAGGGTCAGATGAAGGCCCAGCAGCTATACCAGGAGTACTACTTCCAGCTACCCAGCTTTGTGGTGGAGATGCCCTGGCAGGAGGAACCCCGCCAGGCTGATGTGGACTACCTGGAGTCACAGCTCCAGGAGGCGGTGGAGTGGCTCCAGAAGACAACAGGGCGGGAGTTCAACGATGAGTTGCTGGCGGAGGGCTGGCTCAACGAGTGGCGGTCCCGCATTTACTTCAGCCGGATAATGGAGTACCAGGCCGCTGTCCCCGCCCCCCTGGACCAGAAGATGCTGGCCTCCTTCGCCACCCTGATGTGGCGGGGAGCTATGCACCTGCCCGAAATAAGGGACTTCTACAAAGAGGCCGCGGACGAGGTAGCCGTCCGGGCGAAGGAGGGCATCGCCGCCCTGGCCACGGAGCGGTGCCGCCTGTTCCACGAGGGCCCGGTGCCGTGGTACCCCAGCAATGTGCTGCGCTACTTCAACCGATATGGTGCGGTGTGCATAGGCTCCTGGCTCTACTGCACCGAGTTCGGCAACTTCACCGTGAACGAGGACGGCTCCTGGGATGTGTGCCCCATGCCCGAGGATATGGGGCTGCCCCTCAAGACCAGGGACGATATCCTCCACTCCATGGCTGTGGTCTTTACCAGATATAACCCCCGTCCCCAGCTCGGCGCCCGCATTGACCACCGGGTAAACATGGCCCGTCACTTCAAGGTGGATGGGGCCGTGTTTGCCCTGGACCGGGGCTGCCTGGGGAACACCTGTGGGGCTATGGAGTCCATAGTGGCCTTCAAGGAGGCCGGTCTGCCGGTTACCTCCTACGAGGGGGCGTGTGCCAACCCCTCGGAGCTGGACCAGGGAGAGGTAGTTAGCCGCATAGACGCCTTCATGGAGAGCCTGGGGTTAAAGCCCCTGGAGCCGGGCCGGCCCCTGCTACAGGCGGAGGTAGGTGGGTAAGTTCAGCGGTAACAAGATAGGGCCTCTATCCGCCATGGGTGGTCTCCGTGCCTAAGTCCAGCCCCCGGCAGGGAAGGTCGCCAGCCCCGGAGGAGGCGGCCGCCCCCGTGGCGCCTCATGGCCACTGCGTGGTGTGTGGCCGTTCTATAGCCGCCGGGGAGGGCCTGTGCTCTACCACCTGTACCGACGCCTGGGAGGCCGGGCGGCGCCGGCAACGGCGCACCTCGTTCATCTTCCTGGGCTTCCTGGCGCTGCTGCTGTTAGTGTGGCTCTTCGTCTTCAGCCGCGGCGTCGGATAGCCCCAGGCCGAGAAGCCTCCCCCACCGGCTAAAGATTCTCCCCCTGGAACCTCCCCCGGTAGCCCTCGGTCTCGCCGCTGAGCCTGAGGAACACCAGCTGCAGCACGCGGGCACCCCTCTGCAGCCGGAGTCCCGCGGGGTTGTACACTACCAGGGTGGACTGGGAACGGCCCGAATAGCCGGCGTCCCACACGGCGGTGAGCAAGGTGGCACCGCAGCGGACCAGGCTGGAGCGGGGGAAGCCCAGGGCCATCATGTCCGGGGGCAGGTGCACCGCCTCGTTATAGGTGACCATGTAGAGTCCCGGGGGCAACTCCACGTAACCCAGGCCGTCGAAGGTCAGCGGTGTCGTCTGAGGCAGGCGGCGCTGGGAGTTACTGACCCCCAGTTGCCCGGTGCCCGAGAGCAGGGCCACCTCCCCCACGGTGATGTCCACCCCGTTGGGCTGTAGCTGCTCCGCGGGGTCGGCCAGCCCCTCAATGAGGGGTGGGGTGGCCTGCAGCGCCTCCTCAATCTCCCGTTTGGTCAGCACCATGGTTACGGATAGATTATACCCCCTGACAGGAGTGGGGGGAACCGTAGGGGCGCTGCTTGCTGCGCCCGGGGTGGTGTATGGGATGGTAGGGGGGCGAACAAAACCGGTGGGTGATGGAGCGTGTTAGAATGGGGGCCTGGCTGCCCCCGAAAATCCCCCAGAAAATCAAGGAGGGAGATGGTGAGCTTCCTGCGCCGCAGCATGCTGTTCCTGCCCGGGGATAACCCCCGCTTCCTGGCCAAAGCCCTGGGCAGCGAGGCCGATGGCCTCATCCTGGACCTGGAGGATGCCGTATCCCCCCTCCAGAAGCCGTCCGCTCGCCTATCGGTAGCGCAGGCGCTACGCGATGCTGGTTTCGGTGCCAAGGAGAAGGTGGTACGCATCAACGCCCTGTCCACCCCCTACGGGCGGGAAGAGGTGGAGACAATAGTGCCTGCCCGTCCTCACACCCTGATGGTGCCCAAGGTAAACGGTATTCAAGAGGTGCAGGAGGTGGATGACATTGTTGCCGGGGTGGAGAAGGCACACGGCCTGCCGGTGGGGGAGGTAGGGCTTGTGCTTCTCATAGAAACGCCTCTGGGTGTCATAAATGCGGAGTCCATAGCCATGTCCAGCCCCCGGGTGATGGGTCTGGCTTTCGGCAGTGGCGACTATACTGT
>JAZGBK010000193.1:0-3431 GCA_036476365.1 Dehalococcoidia bacterium | reverse complement strand
TATCACAGCTAATGAAGCTCCTGTACCATTGCCGGATAGCAGCAAGATCATATTGCATCTGGTTCCTTTTAGGGCGTTTGAAGCGGGAGTGCAATTCGACCTTACTTCCTTCTCAAGTCCAAGTCGTCCTGAACTGCTTTTTCCTATCTACGCCAACGGCTACAACGGTCCACAATACAATTTCGACGGGGTATTAACAGTATCTCGGGACCGAAACCTGCCACACGCTTTCAGCTATTTGCAGATTTTTCGGAACGGCATCATAGAAGCCGTTGACGTTAGTCTCTTGGAGCGCACAGTAGATAGAGAACCCTATATTCCAAGTGTCGCCTATGAGCAAGCTCTGATTGAAGCAGTCCCTCGATTTCTGTCAGTACAACAAGAGCTTGGCGTAGACCTACCCGTGGCGTTGATGTTGACGCTGGCTGGAATCAGGGGCTACCGTATGGCGGTTAGTTCCTCAATGATCCGGAGGGGTGCCGACGTGGTTGTCGACCGAGATTTGCTTCTTCTACCAGAAGCCATTGTTTACGATTATTCGGATAATCCCAAAATCCTGCTCCGACCCAGTTTCGATGCGGTTTGGAATGCAACGGGCTGGCCTCAATCCATCAACTATAACGCTGAAGGCGACTGGGCCCCACGGCGTTAGGTCTTAGTTATCACACGGCTTCTCTCTTTACGCTGGTATAGCCCTATCCACTTTTCATGTCTTGGCAAAAGTACTCTTGATAACTAACTCAAAGTACTGTAGAGTATTACCGTAGCTATGTAGAGGCGGGTAAAGGGGACATGCGGCGCACCAGGGTACTGATAGTGGACAACAACCTCATATTCTCCCAGGCACTGGCCCGGGGGCTAAACCTGGAAGCGGGCATGGAAGTGGTGGGGAGCACCGGAGACCGGGATGAAGCCATGACCATGGTACGGCTGCTGGCACCCGATGTGGTCATCCTGGATGCCGATATGGGGGGGGCAGCCCTGGAGATGGCGGTCAGGCTCCGCCGCTTCTCCCCCGGGACAGCCACCGTAACATTGGCATCCGGCCTGGGGGATGAGGACCTCTACATGACCATCCGGGCCGGAGTGGCTGCCCACCTCCCCAAGTCCGTTAGCCTGGATGAAGTCGCCAGTATTGTCGGCAGGGTTGTCCGGGGTGAGCATCCCATAACCGAGTGGCTGCGCAGCCGGCCTAAGCTGGCATCCCGGCTGCTGGAGGAGTTCCAGGGCATGTCCTTGAGCGCCGGCCAGGAGATAGAGAGTCTCACGGTGCCGCTTTCCACCAGGGAGTTGGAGATACTGGAGTACATCGCCTTGGGCAACTCCAACAAGCGTATCGCCGGTAAGCTGGGCGTCAAGGAGCAAAGCGTCAAGAACTATGTGACCACTATCTTGCGCAAGCTGTCAGCCAACGACCGGGCCCATGCCATATTCATTGCCCTTCAGAGAGGGTGGATACAGCCCCAGTAGCCTGCCAGGCTAAGTCACTCCCCGCGCCTTCAACCGATGGCCTCCTGCTCTTTGAGGCGGGCGATGTCCTCCCATGACATATCAAGCAGGTCCAGCAGCACCTCCTCAGTGTGCTGGCCCAGCTCCGGGGCCTCGCGCTGGATGCCCATCGGGGTCTTGCTGAACTTGGCGGGCATGCCCACCATCTTTACCGGTCCCAGGGCCGGGTGGTCGAAGTCCACCACATAGTCGTTTTCCAGGGCCTGGGCGTCTTCGGCCACCTCGTAGTAGTCGTAAACGGGGGAATGGGCGAACTCGGCACCCTTTCCCTTAAAGAGCTGTAGCCACTCGTCCCGGGGGCGGGCGGCGAAGGCCTGGGCCACAGCGGCATTACACTCGTTATAGTTGTCCCGGCGGACCAGGGCGGTAGCGTAGCGGGGGTCCTCCTCCATGTGCCCCAGGCCCATGATGTGGCAGAACTGCCCCCAAAAGCGGTCGGACTGGGGCTCGGCCAGCATAATCCACTTGTCATCGGCGCAGCGGTAATGGTTGGCCATGGGGTTGCGTGCCCGCTCCCGGGAGTGGCGGGCGTAAGAGCGGTGTCGCATAAGGGTCATGTTCATGCCGATGCCCTGCATGTGGATGGCGCTGCCCAGCAGGGAGACCTCTATCTGCTGCCCAATTCCCTGCCGCTCCCGGGCCACCAGGGCGGCCAGGAGGGAGTAAGCCAGCATGGTGGCCCCGACCTGGTCACAGGGGGCAGCCACTGTCTGGAACGGCTCCTCGTGGTCCCGGTCTCCCACCGCCCACATCAGCCCGGAGCGGGCCTGGCCGATGGTGTCAAAGGCCCGTTCGTTGCTCACGGGCCCCTCTAACCCATAGCCGCTATTGATGGCATAGATAAGCTTGGGGTTGTAGCCGGACAGCGTCTCGTAGTCCATCTTAAGCTCCTGGAGGATGCCGTCCCGGTAGTAGTTGGTGTAGAAGATATCAGCCTTCTCCACCAGCTTGTACACTATCTGGCGGCCCTGCTCGCTTTTCAGGTTCACCGCCACGCTCCTCTTATTGCGGTTGGCCAGCTCGAACCCCACCAGCCGGCCTCCGGGCAGCGCTACGGACTCGCCGAACATCTGGGTCATGCCCCGGGACGGGTCTCCCTTCACCGGCTCCTCAATCTTGATGACCTCGGCCCCCAGGTCTCCCAGCATATAGCCGGCGGCGGGGCCGTTGTGGAAAGCCGCCCATTCAATCACCCTGATACCGTCAAGGGGCTTGGCCATCTCAAAACCTCCCGTATTGTTTTGCTAAGTCATGGCTTGCGAAGATTAAGCCAACGATAGCCCAGCGCCTGCGCCTTGTCAAGATAAAATCCCTCCTGACAAGGGGGGGGCTAAGCCTTTCGATGGATGGGCGCTGGCTACGGGGCGGGGACCAGCTCCATGTCACGCCGGAGCTCCACAATACGGTCCCGGAGCAGGGCGGCCTTCTCAAACTCCAGGTTACGGGCGGCGGTGCGCATCTGGGACTCCAGCTCCTTGATGAGCCGGGTTATCTCCTCCCGGCTGCGGGGGGTGGGGATGTGGTACGGCGAGCGGGTCTCGGCCACCGCCTTCACCCGCTCGGTGATGTCCCGGATGGCCTTCTTTATCCCCTGGGGGGTGATGCCCTGCTGCTGGTTGTAGTCCAACTGGATGCGGCGGCGGCGCTGTGTCTCGTCGATGGCCGCCTGCATGGAGCCGGTAACGGTGTCGGCGTACAGGATGACATGTCCCTCCACATGGCGGGCAGCCCGGCCCATTATCTGGATGAGGGAGTCCCGGGAGCGCAGGAAGCCCTCCTTATCGGCGTCCAGGACAGCTACCAGGCTCACCTCCGGCAGGTCCAGGCCCTCCCGCAGCAGGTTTATGCCTACCACCACATCATACACCCCCAGGCGCAGGTCTCTGAGGATTTCAACCCGCTCCAGGGTGTCAATTTCGGAG
>JAZGBK010000192.1:0-3216 GCA_036476365.1 Dehalococcoidia bacterium | reverse complement strand
ATAGCTGGAAACGCCACCTCTCCCCTGCCTTCAGCCACTATTACTTTATGCCCACCCGGGTGACCACCGGCAGCGCCAGCGAACACCTGCCCCGGGAGATAGCCAGCCTGCGCTCCGCCCTGGAGAGCTGGACCGGCCGGAAGATAACCAACGCCAACCTGAAGCGCTCTATAGAATTGTATAATACCAACCGCCGCCTGCTGCGCCAGATTTACGAGACCAGGCAGGCGGACAGCCCACCCCTCTCCGGTGCCGAGGCCATGGAGATGGTGCTCTCCGGCATGCTCATGGACAAGGCGGAGCACAACGGACTGCTGGAGGAGCTGGCGGCCGCCCTTCCGCAGCGGCAGCGGAGTGTGGACGGCCCGGTGCGGATGATGCTGGTGGGCAGCGAGATGGACGATGTCAACTTCCTGAGGCTGGTGGAGTCGCTGGGGGGGGAAACGGTTATCGATGACAACTGTGTGGGCACCCGTTACTTCTGGAACCAGGCCCCCAACCACAGCGACCCGGTGGAGTCCATCTCCCGCCGCTATCTGGACAAGCCGCCGTGCCCGGTGTACGACCTGCACGGCCACTACCGGCTGGAGCATGTCATGGAGCTGGTGCGCCAGTGGCGGGTGCAGAGTGTCATCATCGCCCTGCAGAAGTTCTGCGACCCGCACGAGTACGATATCCCCAGCATGCAGAACGAGTTCAAGAAGCTAAACATCCCCACCCTTCTCCTGGAGAGTGACCTCACCCTGCCCGAGGGGCAGTTCCGCACCCGGGTAGAGGCCCACCTGGAGATGATCAAGCTGGGAGTGGACTAAAAGGATACTAAAGGAGGCGACATGGGAAGTGACACGGCGGTTATGTGGGAGAGCCAGCCCTTAGAGTGCTGGGGCAAGCTGAAGGAGCTGCGGCGCAAGTTTGTAACCGAGATGTGGACGGCCAAAGACCGGGGGGAGCTGCTGATGATGGGGGGCACCGGTCCCCTGCACGCCATGCCCGCCGGGTTGGGCAAGTTCCACTTCTTCGGTGGCCTGGGGCCCAACTTCGGTCGCATAATGGATGACCTGCCCCTGCTCAGCAAGTGCATGGATACCTCGGAGCAGATGGGCTACGGCCCCGATACCTGCTCCACCCTGCGCTGCACCCTGGGCTCCATGTTCCTGGGGGAGTTTGACATCAACCGGCGCACCGGGGAGCGCCTCAAGGCCGACTTCCTGCTGGAGAACCAGGTATGCCAGGCCCAGGGCAAGACCGCCCAGCTATGGCATGAATACACCGGGGTGCCCAACTTCCTGATAGAGATGCCGCCCAACATGGAGCGGATCGATTATCTGCTCTCCCAGCTTGAAGAGTCCATAGAGTTCATGCAGCGGGTCACCGGCCGGGAATACCATGACGAGTGGCTCATAGAGGCGGTGGAGAACGAGTGGGAGATCCGGGTGCTGTGGGCCAGACTCAGTGAGTGCCAGAAGGCCATCCCCGCCCCAGTGAAGCAGAAGAACCTGTTCTCCTTCAACACCATCATGTGGCGGGGCGGCCGTCACCGCCAGGAGTCGTTGGACTTCATGCGCATGGCCCTGGCCGAGGTCGAGGACCGGGTGGCCCGCAAGATTGCCGGTTTCCCCGCCGAGCGCAGCCGGCTGTTCCACGAGGCGGCGGCCACCTGGTACAAGAGCCCCGTGCTGAGCTACCCGGAGAGGTATGGTGCCGTGTTCATGGGCTCCCACCAGATATTCGCCGGGCAGGGAGCCTTTGCCGTGGCCGAGGACGGCACCTGGACGGTGGCCCCCACCATCAAGGAGCTGGGCCTGGAGATTAAAGACCGCCAGAGCGCCCTCAGGGCCCTGGCCACCCTCTACCTGAAGTATTCCCCCGGAACGGAGGGCATCCTGTGCCTGGAGCACCGGGTGGATGCCCGGGCCATGCTGGCCCAGGAATACCACGTGGACGGCGTGGTGATAAACAACGACCGGGGCTGCCGTGGCACCTCGGTGGGCAACATGGAGAGCGTGCTGGCCCTGAAGCGGGTGGGCATCCCCGTCATCTCCTACGAGGGCAATGTCACCAACCCGCGGGAGCTGGACGCCAACGAATACATCCGCCGCATGGACTCCTTCCTGGAGAGCCTGGGTCTGAAACCCCTTGACGACGCCCCCGCCGCCGATGATGAGACGGACGAGGGCGGCGGCTCCGGCCATTAAGTCCCACCAGGGCCTGGTCCTCCGGCCTGTGTGCATGACCCTGAGGGATAGCAGCTACCCTCCGGGGTAGCTGCTATAGGACACGGGGCTAACATGGGCAGGGTGCCGGCAGGCCAGCGGTGATTCAAATCCCCGTAGAGCCAGATGAGCTGCCCTTCCCCGCCCGTACCGGTGACGGAAGCCATCGGCTGCGCTAAGCGTCATCCTCACCACCCCTGGCCGTGCTGAGCAGGCTTTCGCCGCGGAGGGTCTTCTACGGGTGGTGGGTGGTCCTGGCCTGCAGCGGCATCTCCCTGCTGGGGGGCGCCACCTACCTCTATGGCTTCACCGTCCTTTTTCTGCCTATGAGCGCGGACCTGCACCTCAGCCGGGCGGCGGCCGCCCTGGTGTTCTCCACGGTGCGGCTGGAGGGCGGGTTGGGTGGACCGGCGGTGGGCTGGTTCATTGACCGCTTCGGCCCCGGCCGCGCTCAGCTTGTGGGCGGGGCCATAGCCGGGCTGGGGTTCCTCCTCCTCTCCCGGGTGGACTCATTGCCTACCCTGTTCCTGGTCTATGCCCTGGTAATTGGCGTGGGGTTCAACCTGGGCCTGGGCAACCCCGGCATGGCGGCGGCCAATGCCTGGTTCATCCGGCGCAAGGCCACCGCCATCGGCATCATCAGCACCGGCTTTGGTCTGGGTGGGGTGCTGGTGCCCCTTCTCTCCCTGCTGGTACTCAACTTCGGGTGGCGCCAGGCGGTGATTGTGGTGGGGCTGAGCTACTGGATAGTAGTACTGCCTCTCTCCCTGGCGGTGCGCCGCTCTCCGGAGTCCGTGGGCCTCCGCCCCGACGGCGACAGCCCCACCGACTGGGAGAACGCCGTAAAAGAGGCTATGGCTACAGGGCAGGGCTATGTGGACTTCTCACCCCGGCAGGTGCTGAGGACGCCCACCTTCTGGGTGCTGGCGGCCGGGATGAGCCTGTTCTTCGCTGTACACGCGGGGGTCATCATCCACTTCGTACCCCTGCTGGTGGACAAGGG
>JAZGBK010000191.1:0-11096 GCA_036476365.1 Dehalococcoidia bacterium | reverse complement strand
CCGTCTCCAAGGGGAAGGACGTGGTGGTCATTGAGGGTATGACCCCTCAGGATGCCACAGGTGTGGATGCTAGAGTGGTGCTGGTGGCGGCCTATCCGGGGCGTAGCGCCGATGAGGTGGCGGAGCTGGCGGGGAAGATGGGTCCGGGCCTGGCTGGGGTGGTGGTCAACGCCGTCCCCCGCCGCCGGCTACTGGAGGCCCGGGAGACATGGACTCCCGCCCTGGAGGGGCGGGGGGTAAAGGTGTTAGGCTTCCTACCCCAGGACCGCACCCTGTTCGCCCTCTCGGTGGCCGACCTGGCCCGGCACCTGGAAGGGAACATCCTGAACCACAATGAGAAGGCCTCGGAGCTGGTGGAGGATGTGATGGTGGGGGTGCTGTGGGTGGACCCTATCCCTATCTACTTCGGCGCGCGGGAGGCCAAGGCGGTGCTCACCCGGGGCGACCGCCCCGATGTGCAGCTGGGTGCACTGGAGACACCTACCCGGTGCCTGGTCCTCACCAAGGGTATTCAACCCCACCCCTACATCTATTACCGGGCCGAGGACAGAGGAGTGCCCATTATGGTCACCGCCCAGGATACCCCCCAGGCCATGCAGACCATCGATGAGGCAGTGCTCAAGACCCGTTTTCGCCAGGAGCAGAAGCTCCCCCGCCTTCTGGAGCTCATGGAGGAGAACCTGGATATGCCGGCCCTGGGCAAGCTGGCGGGCCTGGCCTCGTAGCTAACCCGGCTATCCGCCCCCGGCGGCCACAAAGGCTTCAGCCGCCTCCTCCACCCGGCCCAGGGCAGCCAGCACGGTGGCCCGGTTGACCAGGGCCTTGTAAGAGGTAGGGCGCAGCTCCAGTGCGCTATCGTATTTCTCCAGGGCCCCCTGCAGGTGGCGGGAGTCAAAGCAGAAGTTGCCATCAGCCACATAGGTCTCGGCCACCAGGTCCGGCTCACTCCACTCCTCCCGTGCGGGGTTATCGAGGTGGCCCCGGAAGTCAAAGCCGGTGGAGAAGACATGCTCAATGTCTATGTTGCGCTGCGGGGTGTGCAGCAGGGTCAGCACATGGGGTCCCCGGTCCACGAAGGAGCTGGCCAGGTATACCGCCCCCAGGTGGGGACCCAGTCCCAGGCAGTGGGCCAGGGCGGTATAGAGCATGGTTAGCCCCAGGCAGTTGCCCACCTCCTCCCTCTCCGGGTGGAGCTGGTTCTCCAGGGCGCGGTGCAGCCGGAAGTCGGCCACCGGCTGGTAGCGGTGGGGCTTCTCCCGCCACAGCCTGTGGAACAGGCCCGAGGCCCGGCGGACGGGGTCGGGGGGCAGGGAGGTGCCCAGCCGCTCCGCCAGCCCCTCCAACCTGGAGCGATAGGAATCAAGCTGCCGCGGCGGTACACCGGAGGCCAGCAGGGCCTCCTGAATGAAGTCAAAATAGGCGGCCACCGGCCAATTATAGCATTGGAGTGTGAGAGTGGGGGGAAGGAAAATGATTGGCGGACGACCTCGTGCCGGAGGTTTGGCCCCGCAGCCCCGTTCACCCTATAATAAGAAGGTTGACTATGGAGCTGGATGCCCTTCTCTTTGATGTATCACGGCCCGCCCGCTACACCGGTGGCGAGTGGAACACCGTAGCCGCCGACTGGGACCGGGCCCGCCTGCGGGTGGCCCTGGTGTTCCCCGACCTCTACGAGGTGGGCATGTCCAACCTGGCAATCCCCATCCTGTACCACATCCTCAACTCTTTGCCCGGGGTGCTGGCGGAGCGGGCCTATACCCCGTGGCCGGACATGGCTGGTGCCCTGCGCCGCCACCGCATGCCCCTGTTCAGCCTGGAGTCCCGACATCCGTTAAATGAGTTTGATGTGGTGGGCTTCTCCCTGGGCTATGAGCTGGCCTACACCAACTTGCTGGAGGTGCTGGACCTGGCCGGAATACCCTTGCTCTCCCGGGAGCGGGACGGCTCTCATACCCTGATAATTGCCGGGGGCAGCGCCAGCCTCAACCCGGAGCCGGTATCCGACTTCGTTGACCTGTTCCTGCTGGGGGAGGCCGAGGGTTCGCTGCCGGAGCTGGCCCGGCTGCTGATGGAGATGAAGGGGGCTTCCCGGGAGGAGGTGCTGGCAGAGGCCGCCCGGCTGCCCGGCACTTATGTGCCCCGCTTATACCAGGCTGAGTACCACCCCGATGGCACCCTCAAGTCCTTCGGCCCCACCCACCCCGCCGCCCCGCCTCTGGTGGAGCGGCAAATGGTGGAGCAGCTACCGCCTCCCACCACCCGCCTCATCGTGCCCTATGTGGAGGCGGTGCACGACCGCGGCATGGTGGAGGTGCAGCGGGGTTGCACCCGAGGCTGCCGCTTCTGCCAGGCGGGGGTCATCTATCGCCCGGTCAGGGAGAGGCCCCCGGAGGAGGTGATATCCGGGGTGGGGGAGGTGATGTCCTGCTGCGGCTATAACGAGGTGGCCCTGGTCTCCCTCACCACCAGCGATTACCCTGGCGTGGGGGAGGTGGTACGGGAGCTGGCCCACCGCCACCCTGACCTGCTCCTCTCCCTGCCCAGCCTGCGCATGGACGAGTCCTCGGTGCGGCTGCTGGAGGCCATGCCTCGGGAGAAGAAGAAGGGCCTCACCTTCGCCCCGGAGGCGGGCACGGAGCGGCTGCGGAGGGCTATCAACAAACCCCTGTCCCAGGACCGGGTGCTGGGCGTGCTGGCTACCGCCCTCGAGCGGGGGTGGAGCTCGGCCAAGCTATACTTCATGCTGGGCCTGCCCACCGAGACGGAGGACGATGTGGCCGCCATCGCCGACTTAGTGGCCGTCGGTATGAAGCTGGGGTGCAACGGACGCCGCCTGCGCCTCAAGGCGAGCATCGGCCCCTATGTGCCCAAGCCCCACACCCCCTTCCAGTGGGCCCCCCAGGAGCCGGTGGAATCGGTGGAGGCCAAGTTCAACCTGGTGCGCTCCGGGGTGCGCCGGATAGGTGCCCAGCTATCGTGGCAGGCCCCCCGCATGAGCCTATTAGAGGGCATCCTCTCCCGGGGGGACCGCCGGCTGGGGCAGGCCGTCCTGGCAGCGTGGCGGTTGGGGTGCACCTTTGACGCCTGGCGGGACCGGTTTAGCTGGGAGCGGTGGCAACAGGCCTTTGAAGCGGCGGGCCTTGACCCGGCCTTCTACACCCGGGAGCGGGGCCTGGACGAGCTGCTGCCCTGGGGGTTCGTGGATGTGGGGCCGGGGCCGGCCTTCCTGCGCCGGGAGTACGAGCGCACCCGCTCTGGACGGGAGACCCCCGATTGCCGCTGGGGCCCGTGCCACGCCTGCGGCCTCCACACCAAACACCCCGACTGCGCCCGCAAATACGGTGAGATGGTCAAGGCGGGCGGGGGCAAGGAGGCCGAGGCTACATAATGCAGTTACACTTGATTCTGGTGTAGTCCATCCCCACCGCACCCCACACGGCCAGGGTCTCTTTACATAGACCGACTTCCGTGAAGCCGTATCGCTCCGATAGGTTTGCCAGCATCGTCATGGTACATCTCGGTGCGGAGGCCGGATTCCACCTTGCGGCCCCAGTTGCTCCGCTCCTTGAGGTAATCAACCCACCGCTTATCTTTGGAGAAAGAGGTGTCTGCGAGCCATTCAGGGTTGCTCTGTATTAGGGGAGGCTTTGGGGGCTGCTCAGGAGTCCTTGGGCTCCAGCTTACGGAAGGCCAGGAGCACCAGGAGGATGGCCAGGAGGAGGGCTATCAGGAAAAGGGGCCAGGGCTGCGCCTCTATCTTCTGCAGGAAAGGGGACCAGCGCTGCACTTCCACATCCTGCAGGAAAAAGGGCCGCCAGGAGGGCTGCAACATCTGGTGGAACCGGATATTGCCCAGGATATAGAGGAGGACAAGGAAACCGGCCAGGACGAGCCAGGTGCCCCAGTACCGAGCCTTGCTATCCATCGCTGCCCGCCGCTTTCTTAGTGCCGGTCAGGCGTCCGGCCAGGTTGAACACCGGCTGCAGTGGCTCAAAGTAGGGCAGGCGCCAGTGGGAAAGGTAGACTGCAGCCAGTGCCGCGGCCCCTATCAGCTCCGTAATCATGCTGGGATAGAGCAGGGCTAGGCCTCCGCCCAGCAGCAGCAGCCGCTCTATGGCGTTGGGCTGTCGAAGCAGCCAGCCGGCACCTCCGGCGCTGATGGCCGCTACCCCGATAAGCCCCGTAAAGGCGACCCTGACTACTTCCAAAATGGGTGCCTGGCCCAGTAGGGCCACGTTATATACGAAAAAGAAGGGGATGAAATACAGGGGTATGCCTATCTTCATGGCGCTCCATGCCGTGCGCATCATGTTGGAGCCGGCGATTCCGGCGGCGGCATAGGCGGTTACCGCCACCGGCGGGGTTATGCCGGATACCAGGGCGAAGAACAGGGCGAAGAAATGGGCCGCTATGGGTGGGGCACCCAGGTCAATGAGGGCGGGGATGGCAAACATGTAGAGGGTGATATAGGCTGCGGTGAAGGGTATGCCCATGCCGATAATCAGGGCCACTACCGCCGCTATAATCAGGGCCACAAACAGGCTGTCCCCAGACCAGCTCTTGATGAGCTCGCTTATCCTAACCCCCAGCCCCGAGGCCCAGAAGGTGCCGATGATGAGCCCCACCGTGCCTACCGCCACCCCGATCTGCACCGCCATCTGGCCGCCCTCCTCCAGGGCCAGCAAAAGACCCCGGGGGCTGGGTGGGGCTTCAGGGGGGATGAAAACGAGCAGGGGCCGGGCCTTCTCAGTACGGCGGCAGAGCCAGCGGATTCCGCCTGCCACTACCAGGACCAGGAGGATGAGGAGGAAGATGGACCACATCACGGCCCGGGCTATGCTAAAGCCCTGAAACAAGAACCAGATAAGGGTAGTCAGGGGCATCAGGAACAGCCAGCTCTTGGCCAGCACCGGCAGCAGCCTGGGAATCTGGGAGGGAGGCAGCCCCACCAGCCCGTCTCGCTTGGCCTGGAAGTGGACGGCGCCGAAGGTGCCGCCATAGAAGAGGAGGGTGGGCACTATGGCCGCCGCCATCACCTCCAGGTAGGAGATGCCCAGGAAGTCCGCCATGAGGAAGGCGGCCAGGCCCATCACCGGGGGGGTGATGAGGCCACCGCTGGAGGCCACCGCCTCCACCGCCCCGGCGAAATGGGGCTTGTAGCCCGTGGCCTTCATGGTAGGGATAGTCCAGCTGCCCGAGGAGACCACATTGCTCACCGAGCTCCCCTGGATGGTGCCGAAGAAGGCGCTGGCTATCACCGCCACCTTGGCCGGCCCTCCGGTGAACTTCCCTGCTATCGCCGTAGCCAGGTCCTTGACTATCCCCAGCACGCCGGTGTACTTCCAGATGCCCACCAGGATGAAGAACAGGATGATGAAGTAGCTGACAATCTTGGTGGGGATGTTCCACAGCCCCCACTCCTGGAGGTAGAGGAACTCCACCGTGGTGCGCCACGAGATGGGGGGGCCGTAGAAGGGCACCCAGTCCGGGAACTTGTCGGACACCAGCCCCTGGAAGATGAGGAAGATGGCCACCAGGGTCAGGGGCAGGCCCAGGCAGCGCCGGGTGAGCTCCAGGAGGATGATGATGGTCACCGTGCCGGCGAAGATGTCAAAGCTATCGGCATTGCCGTAGCGTATCAGGATATAGTTCTCATAGGTCAGGTAGAAGCGGATGGTGAACAGGATGAGCAGGGCTATGCCCAGGAAGTCAACTATGGACCACCCGTTGAGCTTGTCCCGCCACGACTTCCGGCCCAGAGGGAAGGTGAGGAAGGCCAGAATCATTATCATGTGGAGGGTGGCCCACTCCTGGGCGACGGGGGGGATGGCCGAGAACCAGGCGGTGTAGAGGTGAAAGATGGAGACAAAGATGGCCAGCGCCGCCACGGCCACTACCAGGGGCCGTGGTACCGCCAGCTTCTTGCCGGTTATTACGGCATCAACAGCCGAATTCTGACCAGGCTCTTCCACAGTCGTCCCTTTTCAATTCACAGGGTCCTACGCACACATTGGGGAACCGTGGGGGCTAAGCCCCCACGGTTCCTATAGCTTATATGCTCAAATGCCTGGGCCGGGCTATTCCAGCCAGGCGGCGGGAGGGGGGTTCTGTGGGGGTATGGTAAGGCCCTGTGCCTCCCAGTACATCTTGGCCCCGGGGTGCCACGGAGAGGTCTGCTGGGACGGTATGGCGTTGAAGTTGATGTAGTCCCACCCGGCCTGTTGGGGATGGTAGCCCTCGATGGTAGCGCCCCCGTCCCGGTAGATGGCCCACAGGAGGTTATACACTATCTCGTTGGGCACAGAGTCATTGACGATATAGACCATGGTATAGCCAAAGACCGTGAGGTCCCGGTCCTGGTTGCACTTGTAGGTGCCGGTGGGGATGGTGTTGGGGGCTGTCCCCGGGTAGAGGGCCAGGGCCTTCGACATCTCGTCGTCAGTGAGCCCGATGCACACTACGTCCCGTGTCAACTCCTGGGACTTGAGGAAGGCATCCGGGATGGGCCCGTGCCACTGGATGGCGTCCACCTGGCCGGAGAACAGCTTGTCCATCAGGTCTGCCTTCCAGTCGCCGGTGGATACATACACCGAGCCCCCGTTGTCCTTGATGCTCTGATAGCTTGTATCATGCGCACCCATAATGGCGGGGAAAGCGAAGCGGTAGGTGGCCGAGCCGGAGTAAAGTCCGCCGAGACGGAAGCCGGGCTTGGCCCAGTCGGCGAAGTTCTCAAAGCCGGAGCCGGCGAGAGTGAGGCCCATGTTGCCGTTCTTGAACGGCAGTATGGCCATGGAGCTGACGGGCTGAGCAGTCTCGTAAGCTGCCTTGTAAGGCGTGGTGGCCATGCCCACCTCGGCGCCCACGGCAATGCCTATCTCGGCCTCACCCCGGCCCACCCGTTCCACATTGGCCCGGGTGCCCCCAGGGAGGTGGCGGATGGTCACTCCGGGGAAGGCGCTCTCTATCTGCTGGATGGCGGGGTTGACGAAGAAGGTGTAGGACGAGCCTGGGGAAGATGTCCCGGAGAAGGTGAAGAAGCGGGGCATGTCAACCTTAAGGGGTCCCAGGTCGTCGGCCAAGGGGTGGGAGGTGTCAATCTCCACCCCGATTACGGGGGCAATCTTCGCCCCTGGTGCTGCCGGGGCTGTGGCTCCGGTGGCCGGGGCGGCTGCCCCGGGGGCCGCCGGTTCCGCTGCGGCCACTCCGGCGGCTGGTTGCGCCGCGGGCTTAGGGGCCGCTGCTGCTGCTGGTTGTGCCGGTGCCGCTGGTGCCGCCGGTGCCGGGGCGGCTTCCTGGGCGCAGGCCGCCAGGATTAGAACGGCTGCCAGCAGGACGCCAGCGATGGCAATCCATTTGGTTGGCGATTTCATAGACCGCATCCTCTGCTCCTCCCTCATTTCGTTACGGTCAGGGATGTGGTGGCTACTGTCCCCTCCGCATCCATGGCCCTCAGCGTCTTCAGCCCGTCCGCGGAGTTACTGGGGGTGGGAAGCTCAAACTGAAAGGCGCCGTTATCGTTGGCCACCATCTCTTCAGGGCTAAGGTCTGCGGAGACGAGGGCAATGGCGGCCGGCCCTCGTAAGCCGTCCACCTCCACCAGGATCATGCTGCCGGGGGTAAAGCCAGCCCCGGTAACCGTTACACTCCCACCTCGGGTCACCGTGGTGGGGCTAACCACCACTGAAGCGCCGGGGAGGCCGGGGGCGTCGTTCCCTGCTGGCCCTGCTGGCCCCTGTAGGCCTGGGAGACCGGGGGACCCTGGTGCACCGGGCAGGCCGGGGTTGCCGGCGGCACCGGGCTTACCGGGCAGGCCGGGGTTGCCGGGCTGTCCGGGCTCCCCGGGGAGTCCCGGAGCTCCCGGGGCTCCTGCGGGCCCTGCCGCCCCGGCGCAGGCCGCAACGGCCAGGAGCACCGCCAGGACCAGGGACAGGATGACCATCCCTCGTAGTGGCAATCTCATAACTGCCTCCTTTCGGTTAGCGTGCCGTCAAATCTGACGGGCGGTTACTACCCTTAATTATGGCCGCACCCTAGCGGCCAGTGGTGTCTCCCCCGATGCCGTAAAGCTGGGCAGAATTATAGGGATATGATGGGGGTTTGTCAAGGGATTTTTGTTCTAAGGGAAAGATGGGGGAAAAATGGGGAAAAGAAAGAGCCGCATGGTGACCGTTTTCATTCTCGCTTCCTCAACGAGGACTTCATTGGGGAGGCGTGCCCCCGGAATCATCTACCGTTGTGGGGGGTGCCGGTCTCAGTCATGCGGGTGGCCGGGGCAAGACTGATGGTGACAGGGTGGGATTCACCTTGACATCCCCCCAGGGCAGGACTATACTCTACGACAGGTAGTTAGCGCACCTTAACATGAGAATATGGTTTTGTCCTCGGCCGGGTGCAGGTTAAACGCATAAGGGCGCATGGTGGATGCCTTGGTGTCTGGGGCCGATGAAGGGCGCAGCAAGACTGCGATAATCCTCGGTGAGCCGTCTAGCGGGCTTAGCCGGGGGTTCCCGAATGGGGAAACCTGCTCCGAGTAATATCGGAGCGCCCCGAGCAATCGGGGCGGCAACCGGGGGAACTGAAACATCTAAGTACCCCGAGGAAAAGAGATTATTCCCTGAGTAGTGGTGAGCGAAAGGGGAACAGCCCAAACCTGGGAAGAAACAAACGGGCTCCGGGCCTTAATGCTTCTCAGGGGTTGTAAGGCGAGGGGTGGTCTCGCCCGAAGAGAGACCGTGGAGTTACAAATCCTGACCTTAGCTGAAGGTCCCTGGAAAGGGCCACCGTAGGGGGTGAAAGTCCCGTAAGCGAAAAGGAAAGGACTCCTACCTTCGACCTTGAGTACCACGGGGCACGGGAAATCCTGTGGGAAGCAGGGGTGACCACACCCCAAGGCTAAATACCCCAGACGACCGATAGTGAACAAGTACCGTGAGGGAAAGGTGAAAAGTACCCCGAAAGGGGAGTGAAATAGACCTGAAACCGTGTGCCTACAAACAGTCAGAGCCCCGATTCGTCGGGGTGATGGCGTGCCTATTGAAGAATGAGCCGGGGAGTTACTCTTGGTGGCTCAGGTTAAGGAACTTTCGTTCCGGAGCCGTAGCGAAAGCGAGTCTGAATAGGGCGTGTCCCGGGTAACCGGGAAGGTCGCTGGGAGTAGACCCGAAACCGGGTGAGCTACCCATGGCCAGGGTGAAGCGAGGCTAACCCCTCGTGGAGGCCCGAACCTTTCTGTGTGGCAAAACGGTAGGATGAGCTGTGGGTAGGGGTGAAATGCCAATCGAACCCGGAGATAGCTGGTTCTCTCCGAAATGCATTTAGGTGCAGCCTCAAGGATGAGCCAAGGAGGTAGGGCTCTGGATGGGCTAGGGGGTGAAAAACTTACCAAACTCAACCAAACCGCCAATGCCTTGGCTATTTACCTTGGGAGTGAGTCTGTGGGGGATAAGCTCCATAGGCGAGAGGGGAACACCCCAGACCACCAGCTAAGGTCCCCAAGAGCGGGCTAAGTGGTAAAGGAGGTGGGAGTGCCCAGACAGCCAGGAGGTTGGCTTAGAAGCAGCCATCCTTTGAAGAGTGCGTAATAGCTCACTGGTCAAGCAGTCCTGCGCCGAAAATCCAACGGGGCTCAAGCCCGTCACCGAAGCTGTGGACTCCGGTTTACCGGAGTGGTAGGAGAGCGTTCCCTTTCCGGCGAAGCCTGGGTGTGAACCTGGGTGGAGGGGAGGGAAGTGAGAATCCCGGCATGAGTAGCGATAAGGCGTGTGAAAACCACGCCCACCGAAAGCCTAAGGTTTCCTACGCAAGGTCAATCCGCGTAGGGTTAGTCGGGCCTAAGCCGTAGGGGAGACCCGAAGGCGATGGACAGCCGGTTAATATTCCGGCACCGCTCAGGTCCCGTTTTAAAGGCTCGGGGGGACGCAGTCAGGTATAGGGAGCGTGCCTAATGGACATGGTGCGTCCCTGGGGATGGGTTGCGGGGTAGGCAAATCCGCCCCGCATAAAGGCTCGCCCCCGGGGGAAGCGGAGGGGCAACCCGAAGCGATTCCCTGGAGCCGGATTGCCCAGAAAAGCCTCGTGTCCCAGGTGCCTGAGCGCCCGTACCGCAAACCGCCACAGGTAGGCACTCCGCATGCGGAGAAGGTGTACGAGATAACCCCCGTTAAGGAACTCGGCAAGTTGACCCCGTAACTTAGGGATAAGGGGTCCCTCTTGAGCAATCAGGGGGGCGCAGAGAAAAGGCCCGGGCGACTGTTTAACTAAAACACAGGTCCCTGCTCAAAGCGAAAGCTGAGGTATAGGGGCCGACACCTGCCCAGTGCCGGAAGGTTAAGGGGAGGGGTTCGTTCCTCGATTCGTCGGGGGACAAAGCTCTGAACTGAAGCCCCGGTGAACGGCGGCCGTAACTATAACGGTCCTAAGGTAGCGTAATCCCTTGTCGGGTAAGTTCCGACCCGCACGAATGGTGTAACGATCTGGGCGCTGTCTCAACGGGGGGCTCGGCGAAATTGAAATACCCGTGAAGATGCGGGTTACCCGCGGCAGGACAAAAAGACCCCGTGGAGCTTTACTGCAGCCATGGCATTGGGTTGAGGTGGAACATGTGTAGGATAGGTGGGAGGCTGAGAAGCCCCGACGTCAGTCGGGGTGGAGCCAACGGTGAAATACCACTCTTGTTCTATTTTGGCTCTAACCCGCCATAGGCGGGGACATTGTCAGGTGGGCAGTTTAACTGGGGCGGTTGCCTCCTAAAAGGTAACGGAGGCGTCCAAAGGTTCCCTCAGGGTGGATGGAAATCACCCGTGGAGTGCATTGGCATAAGGGAGCTTGACTGCGAGACCTACAAGTCGAGCAGAGGCGAAAGCCGGGCAAAGTGATCCTACGGTTCCGAGTGGAAGGGCCGTGGCTTAACGGATAAAAGCTACCCCGGGGATAACAGGCTGATCCCGCCCAAGAGTTCACATCGACGGCGGGGTTTGGCACCTCGATGTCGGCTCATCGCATCCTGGGGCTGAAGCAGGTCCCAAGGGTCGGGCTGTTCGCCCGTTAAAGCGGTACGTGAGCTGGGTTCAGACCGTCGTGAGACAGGTCGGTCTCTA
>JAZGBK010000190.1:0-3075 GCA_036476365.1 Dehalococcoidia bacterium | reverse complement strand
TCCTCTTAAGGAGTATCAGCTCCAGGACGCCTATCTGTCTTCTGCCGTTGTTCTGTGACACTGGGTGCTCCTCTATCGGGCCATAAAAGAGGAGGCCTCCCCTTCAAGGGGAGGCCTCCGTGTTTGTCTGGCCTTCTGGGTCCGGCTAACTCGGGCTACGACTCACCGGCCTCCCCTCTACTGGAAGGAAAGCTAAACCAGTAGCCAAAATAGGTCTGGCCGGTATGCCTTAACATGGTAGCCATAAGTTTAACCCCTGGTACCCCGCCTGTCAACAGGAGTTTGAAGGGGCTACGCCCGCTTCCGCTCTACCGCTCGGCGGGCGGCGGCGGCGATGTGGCTCTCGGTGAGGCAGTACTTCTCCAGCAGGGCCTCGGCGGGGCCGGAGGTGCCGAAGCAGTCCTTGAGGCTGACGAACTCCACCGGCACCGGGTGCCGCCGGGCCAGTGCCCGGGCCACCGCCCCCCCCAGTGCGCCCTGCTCCAGGTGCTCCTCGGCCACCACTATGGCACCCGTCTCCCGGGCGGCGGCCTCCACCGCCGCTTCGTCCAGGGGCTTGAGGGTGGCCATGTTCAGCACCCGGCAGTCCAGACCACCGGCAGCCAGCATCTCGGCGGCCAGCAGTGCCCGGGGCACCAGCAGGCCGCAGGCGATGATGGTGACATCCCTCCCCTCCCGCAGCACCTCGGCGCGGCCCAGCTCAAAACGGTAGCCCTCGCCGTGCACCACGGCTGTCTTGGGGCGGCTGAGGCGGATGTAGAAGGGGCCGGGGTGACTGGCGGCGGCCCGCACCGCCTGCTCCGCCTCCGGACCGTCGGCGGGGACGACCACGGTTAGACCGGGGACGACGGTCATCAGGGCCAGGTCCTCAATGGCCTGGTGGGAGAAGCCGTCCTCGCCCACGGTGATGCCGCCGTGGGTGGCCACCAGCTTCACATTGTGGCCGGGCTGGGCGAGGTTCATACGCACCTGGTCGTAGACCTTGGGGGCGGCGAAGACGGCAAAGGTGCTGGCGAACACCACCTTGCCCGAGGCGGCCAGCCCGGCGGCGATGCTCACCATGTTCTGCTCGGCGATGCCGCAGTCAAAGTGGCGCTCCGGGAAGGCCTCCGCGAAATAGCAGGTCATGGTGGAGGGGGAGAGGTCGGCGTCCAGCACCACCAGGTCGGGGCGCTCCCGGCCCAGCTCCACCAGGGTGCGGCCATAGACCTCCCGGGTGGCGACATCGGCCATATCAGCCTATCTCCTTCAGGGCCTGCTCCACCTGCTCCGGGGAGGGGGCCTTGCCGTGGAACTGGGGGTTGTTCTCCATGAAGCTGACCCCCTTGCCCTTGACGGTGTGGGCGATGATGACCGCCGGCCTGCCCCTCACCCCCCCGGCCTCCCCCAGGGCGGCCATCACCTCGGACAGGTCATGGCCGTCAATCTCTATGGTGTGCCAGCCGAAGGCCCGCCACTTCTCCGATAGGGGCTCCAGGTCCATAACATCCCGGCTCCACCCGGTGAGCTGGATGTCGTTGCGGTCCACGATGGCGGTGAGGTTGTCCACCTTGAAGTGAGCGGCGGACATGGCCGCCTCCCATATCTGGCCCTCGTCGCACTCGCCGTCCCCCAGCATGATATAGGTGTGGTGGGCCTTGCCGTCCAGCCGGGCGGCCAGGGCGGTGCCGATGCCGAAGGAGAGCCCCATGCCCACGGAGCCGGCGGACATCTCCACGCCGGGGGTCTTGGTCATATCGGCGTGGCCCTGGAGGCGGCTGCCCAGCTGCCTGAGGGTGCCGAGCTCCTCCACGGGGAAATAGCCGGCCTCGGCCAGCACGGCGTAGAGGGCGGGGGCGGCGTGGCCCTTGCTGAGGATGAAGCGGTCCCGGTCCGACCAGCGGGGCTCCTGGGGGCGGTGGCGCATCACCTGGAAGTAGAGGGCCACCAGCACCTCCACGGCAGACAGCGAGCCTCCGGGGTGGCCGCTGCCCGCCTTGCCAATCATCTGGACGATGTGGCGACGCACCCGGCGGGCCGCCTCCTGGAGGGTGCTCAGGTCTGCAGCGCCCACAGTGTCAAATGCCCCGGCCCGATTCGCGTGGGCCGAGGCTGGCGAAGCTCCGGTGGGGTTCCTATGGTCAGCAGAGCGGGACACCCTTAGCGGCTACCCTCCATTTGACCCATTATACCGTCACCCCCCACCGCCCGTCCACCGGAGGAGCGTGATTATAATAAGGTTTGTCATGTTAAAGGCCTTGACGGCCAGCGAGCAGCGGCCTTAACATAGCCACAATAGTTGATATGGGAAATCCCAAATAGAAGGGTTGTCACGCGCCTTGGTAACCCGCTTTGAGAACAGCTTGTAGTCCTGCCGGCTCTCAATGATGAGGCGGCGGTGGAGGTGATTGTCCGGAGGGAAATCGTTACTCAAGGAGGTGGCTCAATGGAGTTAGAGGATGATAAGGCTGTCGTGCGTCGTTTTGTTGAAGAGGTTCAATCCCAGCACAGGCTTGAACTGGTAGACGAGTTGTTTGATCCAGACTACATTGACCACGCCGTGCCTGTAGGTATGCCGCCAGCACGAGGCACTGGCTACTTTAAGCAGTTCTACACAGCGATGCTTCAGGCTTTCCCTGATGCGCGCGCCACTATTCACGACCAAATCGCTGAAGGCGATAAGGTGACTACCCGCAAGACATTTCGCGGGACACACCGGGGAGAATTCATGGGCATACCACCAACCGGCAAAGAGATTGAGCTCCTTAATAATAGACATCTTTCGTGTCACTAGGGGCAAGCTGGTGGAGCACTGGGGGGCATGGGACCGTCTCAGTATCTTGGAGCAGCTTGGGGCGATGCCAGCGCCAAAACAGGGAACGGGTTAGTGCTCTATTTTGAACAGTTCCCCAGTTCGCAAGCTAGATTAAGATAGACAAAGAAGTGGGTGCCAAGCCCGGTTGAAGGACTCAATAAGGACTCAATAAGGAGGATGCAATGTCTAAAGCCCTCAACATTATAGGTGGAATAGCAATCCTGTGGGTTATTCTTCATGGTATCTGGAATGTCGGTAATTTTGAAGGTTTTTCGGGTGAC
>JAZGBK010000019.1:0-2624 GCA_036476365.1 Dehalococcoidia bacterium | reverse complement strand
TCCTGGTGGCGGGGGGTGTGGCCGCTAACCGCCGCCTGAGAGGGGCGGTGGCCGCCGCCTCCCCGGTGCCGGTGCTCTTCCCCCCCCCGGCCCTGTGCACCGATAACGCCGCCATGGTGGCCGCCTGCGGCTACTTCCGCCTCCGCGCCGGGCAGCGGGACGGCCCCGAGCTGGACATCTCCCCCAACCTCAAGCTCGGCTGAGCTTTCTGTACCCTCCTATCACTTTTCCCGCCCTGCCAACCGGCTGCCCTTGGCGATACCAGGTCTCAGCCCCAGCCATGTCTCTGAGCATCAAAACTGGGGGGACGTGGGGGGTAGAACCCCCCACAGCAAAAAGTTGGGCGGGCGGGTGGGTGGGAAAAGCCTATCCCCGCAGCGGGCAGCTAACGCAGCCCCCATGACGGCAATAGGTGTGGTGGAGGTGGATGAGCCCCTGCTGGCGGCGGGCAGAGCCGGCCACGCCCCTCTCCATCCCCAGCAGCCCCACCATGTGGCGGGTAAGGCCGCTTGCGGCCAGGGGAGGGTAGCGCCGGTACAGGGAGAGGGCGCGGGCCGGTAGCCGGGCATCTCCCTGTCTTTGGCCCCAGGCATAGAAGAAGGGCAGCAACACATTCACCGCTATCTCCCCGGCCCGGGCGGCGCCCAGCAGGGCGGGGCGGCCGGGCACCACCAGCCCCGCCGCTATGTCCTTCGGAGATTCCGCACCACACACTAAGGCCTCTAACCCCTCCACCCAGCCTACAGAGCCGAAACAGAAAAGCAGGTGCCCCAGGGCCAGCAGGCGGCGGGCGGGGTGATTGACAGGGCGCACCCCGTCGCAGCGCCACGGGATGCCCCGGGCGGCCGCCGATAGGCGGGAACATACCCCACCCGGCCCCTCCCCCGCTCTGGGGAGGGCCCCGGCCAGGGGCAGGCGGCGGGCAAGCTCCCGGAAGCCCTCCCGGTTGGCGCTGTAACCCAGGGCCTCGGCCACCCCCTGGTAGAGCACTTGGCCGGCCCCGGCGTGGGCCAACCGGTGGGCGAACTCCGCCGCCCGGGCGGCAAACCGCTCCTCCCCCCACCGCTCCAGCCGCCGCCCCAGGTGCCTGGGCACCCGGCAGCGTCGCCTTTCAGGATGACCACCCGCATAGGGGGAAAGGGGCAGCACCGGCACCTGGGTCCCGTTGCACAGAGCGGCAGTGGCGGCATCGGCCCACAGGGCGGCGTGGAGCACCACGCTGCTACGTACACAAAAACAGCTACTGGTCCTAGCGCTCTAAGAGACTAATGGCAAGCTGGAGTGCTACTACCAGACCCTGAAACAGGAAGTGAACCAGGTCCTGTATGAGGTGCCTAGCACACTGGAGGCTGCCCTTGGAAGCTTTGTTACCTACTACAACTTCCGCCGCTACCACAAGGCCCTGGGCAACGTGACACCCGCTGATGTACTCCACGGGAGACGGCTACAAATCCTACGACACCGAAAGGAGGTGCAGGCACAGACCATCGAACGCCGCAGATGCTACAATCAGGCCGTGAGGGAGCTCACCAATCCCCATTCACCCATCTGATTTCTTCGGTCCAAAACTGTCCAAAAAACGCTGGCAGCCAACACGGCTGGGGCAGCAGCACGCCACCTGAGATGACCCGCAGTCGGCCTGGCCTTTCGGTAAGGAACATACGGCCATCCGGGGCAAAGGCCAGCGCCCAGGGCACCTCCAGACCGGTGGCCATCACCTCCACGCGAATGGTAGGGGTAGCAGCGGGTATGGGAGTTGCTGGGGGAGGGGATGTAAGGGGCAGAGGTGTGGATGTAGGGGGCGGAGATGGCGCCTCCGCGCCCCAGCACCCCACCATGGCCAGCAGTAGAACACCGACTACAATAGCGGCGGGCCTCATGGCACCCCCACCTTAAGGGCCCAACCGGTGGCTGTCAACGGGGAAAGAAAAGTGGACCATCGTGGAGCCAAACCAAGGCAATTTCACATTAGGGTGAAATGTTCAGCCAGGGCGGCTGGCTATGCGTTGCTGAGACGGCCACAGGTGTATAATAGACTGGACCGCTTTTCGGGGGGCAGGTTAACCTCTCTTTGTTACCCGCCTCATACGTCTATTCAGTTCCTGCCCTAGCTTCTTTTTCTCTTCGTCTTCGCTGCTCAGCAGTCTTCCTCTATACTGGTACAGGTCAGTCCAAAGGTCGTTGTCAGTTGGGTAGTTGTTCTCAAACAGCAGGGGCAACACCTCGTGAAGGACATTGCGTGTTGGTCCATCACCCTCGTTTTCAGCTTGGTAAACCAGCTGGGGCACCATCTCTGTCAGCACTTCTCGCGGTATGGTGGTGAACGAGGCCAAGTGGCGGGCTGTCTGCTGCCTCTCGTCTGGGGGTAAGGATGACTGCTGCCGTCCTGTCAGCCAACGGATCATTTTCTCTCGCTGCTCGGTGCCAGCAAGTACTTCGTCCTTTAGCTCTATGATTCGCGCCAATATCTGAGGGAGGGGCGCCTGCAAGGGTTCAGCAGGTTGGCCTGAGAGCCAATCAGCAACCTTCTGGAGTATTGTCAGGTACCTGCTTTCGGTGATACCGTTTTCTCTCCGAAAGTTCTCCAGTGACTGATAGCCGACTTGTTGTAGTGGCTGGCCTCC
>JAZGBK010000189.1:0-3524 GCA_036476365.1 Dehalococcoidia bacterium | reverse complement strand
TACGTCTCCCGTCGCCGCAACCTGGGATACCGCATAGTGTTTGACACCCTGAAGATAGACCGGGAGGACCGGGAGCGGCGACGGTGGTGGCGGCTGCAGAACCAGGGTATGTTCGGCGCCCCCAGCGCCATCTTCATCTATATAGACCGCTCCCTCAACGAGTGGTCCATCTTTGACGCCGGCATGATAGCCCAGACGCTGATGCTGGCCGCCCAGCACTACGGTCTGGGCACCATCCCCCAAGCGGCCCCTGTCATGTACCCCCAGGCGGTGCGCAAGGTCACCGGCATACCCGATTCCAAGCTGCTGGTGGTCGCCCTGACCATCGGCTACCCGGACTGGGCCGACACGGTGAACGGCTTTGAGCGGGAGCGGGAACCGGTGGACGGCTTCACCCGCTGGTGCGGCTTTTAAATAGCTGAGGGAGGAGGGCTATGTTCCAGACCAGGATTACCGAGATGTTCGGCATCCAGTACCCCATTATCAAGGGGGGGCTGCAGCACCTGTCCCGGGCGGAGCTGGTGGCAGCCGTGGGCAACGCTGGCGGGCTGGGCTTCATCACCGCCGGCACCTTCCCCACCAAGGAGGAGCTGCGCCAGGAGATACGCAAGTGCAAAGACCTCACCGATAAGCCCTTCGGGGTAAACATCACCCTGTTCAGCCACCCCCGGGCCACGGTAACTATTGAGGACTACATTGAGTGCGTGGCCGAAGAGGGGCTGAAGGTGGTGGAGACAGCGGGGCGCAGCCCCGAGGCCTATATGCAGATGTTCAAGGACGCCGGTATCAAGGTGCTGCACAAGACCACCGCCGTGCGCTTCGCCAAGACGGCGGAGAGGGTGGGGGTGGATGCGGTGACCATCCTGGGCTTTGAGGCGGCGGGACACCCCGGCCGGGAGGATGTTACCTCCCTGGTGCTCGTCCCTCTGGCCGCCGATGCCCTGAGCATCCCCGTGGTGGCCGCCGGTGGCTTCGGAGATGCCCGGGGGTTCCTGGCTGCCCTGGCCCTGGGGGCCGAGGGGGTGCTCATGGGCACCCGCTTCATGGCCACCCAGGAGTGCCCCACCCACACCGCCGTAAAGGAGCGCGTCCTCCAGACCCAGGAGACGGATACCGTGATGATAGAGCGCTCGGTGGGCAACCCCATCAGGGCGCTGAGGAACCAGGTGGCCGAGACCATCATGGAGATGGAGGCCCGGGGCACCAGCGAGGAGGAGCTGTACCCCTTCCTGAGAGGGGAACTGGGCCGCCAGGCGTACATCGATGGGCAGGTGGAGAAGGGGGTAATCTCGGTGGGAGAGGTGGTGGGCCTAGTGCGGGACATACCCACGGTGAAGGAGCTGATAGACAGCATCATTGAGGGCGCTCAGGCCATAGCAGAGCGCCTCCACGCCCAAGGGGCCACCACTCCCAGGGGGAGCGTCCGCTAAATGTCCTTCGCCCGGTCCCTGCGCTGCCGGCAGTGCAAGAGGGAATACCCCCTGGAGCCGCTGTTTGTGTGCGAGTTCTGCTTCGGCTCCCTGGAGGTGGTGTACGACTACGAGGCCATCTCCAAGAGCCTCAGCCGGGAGTCCATCGCCGCCGGGCCACACAACATCTGGCGCTACCGTGACCTGCTCCCCGTGGAGGCGGAGCCCATCAACATGGACCCCGGCTTCACCCCTCTGCTGCCCGCCCCCAACCTGGGCCGGGCACTGGGGCTGGAGCAGCTATACCTCAAGAACGACTGTATGAACCCTACCTGGTCATTCAAGGACCGGGTGGTGGCGGTAGCGGTGAGCAAGGCCCGGGAGTTCGGCTTCCAGGCCGTCGCCTGCGCCTCCACCGGCAACCTGGCCAACAGCGTGGCCGCCCACGCCGCCCGGGCCGGGCTGAAGGCCTTCATCTTCGTACCTCACGACCTGGAACAGGGCAAGATTCTGGGCACCGCCATCTACAGCCCCACCCTAATAGCAGTGCGGGGCAACTACGACCAGGTAAACCGGCTGTGCAGTGAGCTGGCCGACCGCTTCCCCTGGGCCTTCGTCAACATCAACATCCGCCCCTACTATGCCGAAGGCTCCAAGACCCTGGCCTACGAGGTGGCCGAGCAACTGGGGTGGAGGGCACCGGAGGCTGTGGTGGTGCCGGTGGCCTCAGGCTCCCTGTTCACCAAGGTATGGAAGGGGCTGCACGAGCTCTCCCAGCTGGGCCTCATCGGCCCCGTGGGCAGCCGTCTCTTCGCCGCCCAGGCCCTGGGCTGCTCCCCGGTGGCTGCCGCCTTTGAGACGGGCAAACCCATCCGCCCTGTAAAGCCGGATACCATCGCCAAGTCCCTGGCCATCGGCAACCCCGCCGACGGCTTCTTCGTGCTACAAATCCTGAAGGAGTGCGGCGGCCAGGCAGTGGCGGTTACCGACCAGGAGATAGTGGACGGCATCAAGCTGCTGGCGGAGACGGAGGGCATCTTCGCCGAGACCGCCGGAGGGGTGACGGTGGCCTGCCTCCAGAGACTGGTCGCCCAGGGTGCCATCCGGCCCACAGAGCTCACGGTGGCCCTCATCACCGCTTCCGGCCTCAAGACGATAGAGGCGGTGCAAGACAATGTGCCCCCCCCCATCACCATTGACCCCACCCTGGCCTCCTTTGAGCAGGAGGTGGGGGACAGGGCCTTCTCGGCAGCGCCTTCACCCAAAGACACAGGGAGGACAAGTCATGGCTAAGAAACGGGTTATGTTCACCTTTCCCCCGGACAAGGTGACCGAGCCGGTGATATACCAGCTGGGCCATCAGTTCCGGGTGGTCACCAACATCCGCCGGGCCGATGTGGCCGAGGACCGGGGATGGGTGGTGCTGGAGGTGGAGGGCAAGGACGAGGACATTGAGAGGGGCCTGGAATGGGTGGCCTCCAAGGGCGTCCTCGTGGGCCCCGTGGGCGGCGATGTGGTAGAAGGCTAAACCAAGGAGCAAGCTTATATGGCAGTCAAGGTAAGGATTCCGGCACCGCTGCGCCGGCTCACCGCCAACCAGACCGTGGTGGAGGTGGAAGCCTCCACCCTGGCCCAGTGCCTGGAGGGGCTGGAGGGCCAGTTCCCCGGCATGAAGGAGCGGCTCATGGACCAGGAGGGGCAGGTGCAGCAGTTCGTCAATATTTATGTCAACGGCGAGGACATCCGCTTCCTACAGGAGCTGGATACCCCCCTCAAGGCCGGCGACGAGGTGAGCATCGTCCCCGCCATCGCCGGGGGCTAACCTCACTCCCCCTCTATCTCCTCCAGGGCGGCATCAGAGAGGCCGAAGTGGTGGGCTATCTCGTGGCGCACCACCCGGCCTATCTCTTTGACCACCTCACTCCGGGTGCGGCAGGACAGCTCTATGGGCCCCTGGAACAGGGTGATGCGGTCGGGCAGCACCAGGTTGTAGTTCACCCCTCGCTCGGTATGGGGCACCCCTTCGTAGAGCCCCAGCAACCCCTCCCGCCGTCCTATCCCAGCCTCCCTGAGTTGGTGACGGCTGGGCCAGTCCTCCACGGACACCGCCACATT
>JAZGBK010000188.1:0-6364 GCA_036476365.1 Dehalococcoidia bacterium | reverse complement strand
ATTACCACGGGCAACGCAGGAGAGCATGCCATGAGCCTGAAGCTGGCAGAGATATTGCCCTATGCACCGGGCTACGCCGTGGAGCCCCAGGAACTGGTGTCTATCTTTGAGGGGTTTGGCGGCGTTTTGCCCCTTGCCCACCAGGGTGGGGCCAGGCACGGGGTGGAGATATTCCAGATAGAGACCAGGAATCCCCACCTGCACGAGGATAGGGGAGTGGAACACCTCCGGGGGATGCTGGTGCCAGGCCTGGGAGCTATCTTTCATTCCCCCCTCTCTGAGCCGGAGACCAGGCAGTTAGTTATGGGGGAGTTGGTGCAGCAGAACGCCATCGGCCCCGACGAGGAGCCGCCTAAGCTCAATACCTATGCTCCTCCACGGACGCTGGACCTTAAGAAGTTTGCTGACGTTGTACAGGAGAATATGCCGTCATACTCGGCTCTGGACGGAGAGTAGTGGAAGCGGCCATCTACCTCTCCTGATAGTTAATTCTGCGACATGACGAGAATCACCAGGATAAGAATCACGCCGCTCAGGGTTCCATATGTAGCCCCTATTTCCATCTCCGTGGGGACAATCTCCGAGGCGAGAAATGTTATCGTAAGACTTTGTACCAACGATAACCTGGAAGGAGTTGGGGAGGCCTCGCCGTTTATTTTCGAATATACTAAGGAGACCCAAGGGAGCATAGTTGAATTTCTGAGACAGATTTCCCCGCTGCTATTGCAACAAAGCCCGTTTAATATAGAGAGCATCCATAAAATGATGGACGAGGTCCCTGGCAATACTTGTGCCAAATCGGCTATTGACATTGCGCTCCACGACTTGATGGGGAAAATATTGGGGGTGCCTGTGTACCAGCTAATCGGCGGGAAAGTCAGGGAAAAGATTCCTCTCTGGTACGCAGTGACATGGGATAGGGGACTCGACAGGATGGCACAGGAAGCGGAGCAATGGGTGAGCCGGGGGTTCAAGGGAATAATGGTCAAGATCGGTAATGGCATCAAGGAAGATGAAGAGGCTTTGAAGTTAGTGAGAGATAGGGTTGGGGCACACGTGCCTATTATCGCTGACCCTAATCAGGCTTATTCCACTTCAGAGGCCATCAGACTTGCCAATACCATAGCTCCTTATATCAATGCGTTGGAGGGCCCGGTGAAAGGAAGCAATATCTCCGGGCTGAAAAGAGTGAAGGACTTAAACATAGTTCCCGTGATTGCTGATGAAAGCCTGTTCTCACCTCAAGAAGCTGTAAATTTGGTGAGGAAGAAGGCAGCAGATATGTTCTTGATAAAGCTGCTCAAAGTAGGTGGGTTCTATAAGGCAAGACAGATATTCTCCATTGCCCAGGCTGCAGGGATTAGATGTTGTGCCGCGAGTATGACCAACTTGGGAATAGGGCATCTGGCCAATCTTCATTTCGCCACCGCTTTTGACCTGTTCGACGGGTTCGGCTTTGGTTTTGAGAACCTGCTTCAAATTTTTGGCACCGAGGAGGCTGTCCGGGAGAGGGATGTCTGTGAAACGCCTCCACTACAAAGCGGGCACTTTGAGGTGCCCGTGGGGGCAGGGTTGGGTGTGGTCCTAAACGAGAAACGCATAAAAGGATATGCTCTGGAGGAAATAGTATACTGTTCATGACAGCATGTCGCAGGTTGGCCTTTGTGCTGAGACGAGGGCCGGCGCGAGATGAAAAGGGGGTGTCGCAATGTGCGGTATAGCCGGGGTTGTGGCTACCGATGGGGCAGATGCGGCGCCCGCCCTGCGGCTGATGCTGGATGCCATGCGCCACAGGGGCCCCGATGGTGCAGGATACTGGGTGGGCAATAGGGTGAGCCGGGCTAAGCATGTGAATGAGCTGGACTGGGAGCAGGCCCACGGGCCGATTGCCTTAGGCCATACCCGCCTGGCTGTAGTCGGAGGCCCCATGGGCTCCCAGCCCTTCGTGTGTGATAGCGGCCCGGTAAGTCTGCTCCATAACGGTGAGATTTACAACTATCAAGAGCTGAGGCCTGGCCTGGAGACCGGGCATACCTTCACCACCAGCACCGACAGTGAGGTGCTGGCCCATCTTATCGGAGACCTGTATACAGGCGACCTCACGGAGGCTGTGGAAGCGGCCTTGATGCAGTGTGACGGAGTATATGCCGTAGCTGTTACTGATGGACAGCAGGTTGTCATAGGCCGGGACCTCGTTGGGGTAAGACAGCTGTATGTGGGCAAGAAGGAACAGTTCTTCGTTTTCGCCTCGGAGAAGAAGGCTCTATGGGCCCTGGGCATTGAAGCGGGTATTCAGCGCCTCCTGCCCGGCGAGCTCAGCACTGTTTCCCCCGCCGGAATCCTGACCCGGCGGCGCGACCCTGCCGGGCTCATACCAGACCACATCGCATCAGAGGACCCTGTCGAATCACGCAGGGACTATGGGCGGTCCCTGGAGGCAGCCGTAGCCAAGCGTATTCAAAACCAGGAGCGTGTAGGCATCATCTTCTCCGGGGGTGTGGACAGTGTGCTTATAGCCCAGGTAGCCAAGCGCCTGGGGGCCAATATCACCTGCTACTCCGCCGGCCATGCCGATTCATCCGACCTCCACCATGCCATCACCATGGCCCGGGGGCTGGGTATGGAATTGCGCCCGGTCGACCTGACTGAGGGTGCCGTCATGGACCTCATACCGGAGGTCATCCAGGTAATAGAAGACCGCAGTACGGGCCAGGTGGAGGTTGCTATCCCAGTGTTTGCCGCTGTCCGGGCAGCCCAGCATGATGGGCAGATAGTCCTGCTCACCGGGCAGGCCGCCGATGAGCTCTTTGGAGGCTACCCCTGGTATCGGGTCATTGTGGAGCGGGAAGGCTATGCCCAGTTCCAGTTCAGGATGCAGGATGACCTGCTACAGCTGTACAAGGAGACGCTGGAGCGGGAGGACAAAATAACCATGGCGCACAGCATCGAGCTTAGAGTCCCCTACCTGGACCCTGGTGTCATCACCACCGCCATGAGCATAGCTCCGCAGCTCAAGGTCCTGGGCGGCGATGATGTCCTGGGTAAGCATGTGCACCGTGAGCTGGCGGTGGAGATGGGCATACCGGAGGAGTGGGCCATGCGGCCCAAGGAGGCTGCGCAGCATGGAGCAGGAGTCCATGACCTTCTGGACGGCCTGGCCCGGCAGCACGGGTTCAATCCACAGGTGGCCGAACGGGTGGGCTACTCGGTGGAAGACAATGTTGCCGAGCAACTGGGAAGCTCGGCCAGGTACGGCTATCGCTACTCCGACCCTCAGATGTGGGAACCTCAGGGCCATGTTCAGCTCTTTCTTGACTGGGTAGCATATGAAAACGACCTGCTCAATAAAGCGGATAGAGCCACGACGAAGGAATTCCTGACGGGTGTCAGGAGCTGATACGGGCAGGAGCTTGCCTCCCCGGGCAAACCTGCACTATTGGGAACATCGTGCCGCTCGTCCCGCTTCGCCTCTATAGGGGATAGGCGCACGAGGTGACTGAGCACGCAGCCAGGGCGGTGGTCTTCACCGACCTTGATGGCACGCTGCTTGACCGGACTACCTACTCCTACGATGCGGCCTTGCCGGCGGTAGAATTGCTGCTCCGCAGCGGAGTCCCCATTGTCTTCTGCTCGGCCAAGACCCGGGCCGAGCAGAAGGTGTACCGCAGCCGGTTGGGCATCGGCGACCCTTTCATCGTGGAGAATGGGGGGGGTATTTTCATTCCACAGGGCTACTTCCCCTTTGACTTTGAGCGCGACGGAACCTTGGGCGGGTACGCCGTCATTGAGCTGGGGATGCCTTACCGGAAGCTCCGGGCGGTCCTGGAGCGCCTGAGGGCTGAAAAGCGGCTTGGTTTCAAGGGCTTTGGAGATATGCGCCCCGAAGAGGTGGCTTCTGTGACCGGCCTGGATTTGGGGATGGCGCATAAGGCCAAGCAAAGGGAGTACACCGAGACGCTGATACTTGATGGGACACCCCAGGAGGTGGAACGGGCCTTGGGGGCCATCGAAGAAGCGGGGCTGACCTGGACCCACGGTGGCAACTTCTATGAGGCTATGGGGGGCAACGATAAAGGCAGGGCTGCCTCTATTCTCATCAGCTTGCTCAGAAGGAAGCTGGGCCGGATTCAGACCATCGGGCTCGGGGATAGCTTGAACGACCAGCCCCTACTGGCCGTAGTGGATACCCCGGTGCTGGTGCAGAAGCCCCAGGGGGAGTGGGAGAAAATGGACCTGCCCGGCCTCCACCGGGTGGACGGCATCGGCCCGGTGGGCTGGAAACAGGCTATATATGATATAGTCGGCCATTTGGGGCTATCTGAGGAATAAGGGGGAGCTATGGGTGAGCTGCCGCAGGGGGTGAGCCCGGAGAGGGCGTGGAAGGCTACCGGCAAGGCCCGGGGCCGCTACATGGGGGAGCTGGAGCGCCTGGTGTGCCAGAAGTGGGGGGAGGAGGGGCTGGAGGTCATCGGCCAGGTATGGGCCGACGGGGCCGACCGCACCTTCCTCCAGGGACTACAGTCTTTTGGCATCCAGGGCGATGATGCCGCCGCCTATGCCCGCTTTTTCGTGACGGCCAACACCATGCTGGGCTATGACATGGAGCTGGTGGAGGCCACCCCCCAGCGGGCCGTGTTTCGTTACCACACCTGTCACATATTCCCGCAGCCGGACAAGGTGAGCGAGACCCTGTGCCGCCAGGCCCACTTCAGATTTGAGGAGCGGGCCTGCCAGCTCCTCAACCCCCGGCTGAGGTCCACCATCACCAGGCTTCAGACCGCCGGCGACCCCTACTGCGAAATCGTGGTGGAGATGGTGTAACACACCTCACCCCTACCCCTCCCCCACCTTCTTCCTCAGCTCGTAGAGCTTGGTGATGGCCTCCAGGGGGCTCAGGGAGTCTATATCCAGGGCGGCCAGCTCCTCCTCCGCCGCCGACCTGGTGGGCAGGAGGGGTAGCTGGGGGGTGGGGGGCGGGGGGCGGGGCCTTGCGGCGGCCCTTCGGCGGGCTCAGGGCAGGCCCCCGACGGTCCCCCTCTAACTCCTGCAGCACCTCCCCCGCCCGGTGCACCACCGCCCGGGGCATCCCGGCGAGCTGGGCCACATGGATGCCGTAGCTGCGGTCGCTGCCGCCGGGCAGTATCCGGTGCAGGAAGACCACCTCACCCCCCTCCTCCATCACCGCCACATTGTAGTTCTTCACCCGGGGCAGGTATGCCGCCAGGTCCACCAGCTCGTGGTAGTGGGTGGCGAACAGGGTGCGTGCCCCCAGCCGGGGGTGGTTGTGGATGTACTCCGCCACCGCCCGGGCGATGGAGATACCATCGTAGGTGCTGGTGCCCCGGCCTATCTCGTCCAGCACGATGAGGGAGCGGGGGGTGGCCTGGTGCAGTATGCGGGCCGTCTCTGTCATCTCCACCATGAAGGTGGACTGCCCGGCGCTGATTTCGTCCCGCAACCCCACCCGGGTGAACAGCCGGTCCACCAGGCCGATGCGGGCCTCCGCCGCCGGGACGAAGCTGCCCACCTGGGCCAGCAGCACGATGAGGGCCACCTGGCGGATGTAGGTGGACTTGCCCGACATGTTGGGTCCGGTGAGGATGATGAGCTGCGATTCCCCCGCTGAGAGGTGGGTATCGTTGGGCACGAAGCCGCCGCTGGCGGAGTCCAGCGACCTCTCCACCACCGGGTGCCGGCCCCCCTTGATGGAGATGGTGTCGTCGTCGCTCAGGGCGGGGCGGGTGTAGCCGTAGCGCACGGCGGCCTCGGCCAGAGCGGCGGCGGCATCAAGATGGGCCAGAGCACGGGCCGTGCCCAGCAGCCTCTCCCCGTGGGCGGCCACCTGCTGGCACACCCCCCGGTAGAGCCTGCTCTCCAGCTCCTCGGTGCGCTCCCGGGCGTGGAGGATGAGGGACTCGTACTCCTTGAGCTCCGGGGTGATGAAGCGCTCCGCTCCCACCAGGGTCTGGCGGCGCTGGTACTCATCGGGGACGCGCTCCAGGTGAGTCCGGGTGACCTCTATATAGTAGCCGAAGACCTGGTTGTAGCCCACTTTGAGGGACTTGATGCCGGTGCGCTCCCGCTCCCGGCTCTCCAGGGAGGCCAGGTACTCCCTGGCCTTCTTGGCCCCCTCCCGCACCTCGTCCAGCTCCGGGGAGAAGCCGGGGTGGATGGTCTCCCCCTCGGCCTGGGAGATGGCCTGCCCGATGAGGGCACCCACCTCGGGGCAGGGGTCCAGCTTGCCCGATAGGGCCTCCACCGGGGACCCCACTGCTTCGGACAGCCGGGGGACGGCCTCCAGGCCCTCCGCCAGGGCCAGCAGCTCCCGAGGCAGGATGGTGCCCACCCGTGCCCGGCCGGTGAG
>JAZGBK010000187.1:0-6179 GCA_036476365.1 Dehalococcoidia bacterium | reverse complement strand
ATAGCAAGTGTCGACCAACCTCCCAGGAGCTGAACCATCCGCAGATTGGCGCCGTTGCGAATCGCCGCCGCGCACCAGCTTCTCCGGAAAGCATGAACCCCCCTAAACTTCACGTCAGCACGGTGGCACAGTCGGTCAAAAACCTGCTCCACGCCGTGAACCGTGAGCGGCTTCCCTTCCTGGCTAAGCCAGAGCTGGGGGGACTCCCCAATCCTGTGGGCAAGATATCGCATTAAACAGCGCCGCGATTCCTGTCCAACCCGGACGAGCCGCCCTTTCCCCCCCTTGCCTCTCCTCACCCGTATCACCCCGGTCTCCGGGTCCACATCGTCCACCAAGAGCCCAGCGAGCTCGGCCAGCCGGAGCCCTGTATCCAGAACAGCAAGGAACAGGGCATGGTTGCGGGCTGCTACCGCCCGTGACTTCTTGGTGGGTGCCACCTTGAAGTCCAGAGCGCAAAGCCTGTTTATGCGGGCCAACTCCTCCTGGGAGTAGACTGAGAGATTCTGCGGGGGAGGACAACGGAGCCGGACATTCTCCAGAGGGTATTCCAGGATGAGTCGCTCCCGTTTGAGGAAGTCGAAGAATGCCCTCAACGCCTTATAGTGGTGGAACGCCCGAGTAGGCCCATGGGCCCGTGGGCAACGCCGCGTCCCCAAAAGGTTCTCAGGGTCTCGCACGTAGGCAAGAAACTGCCTCAGCGCCCACGCGTCTACATCCCTGATGTCCTCCCACCCCTGGCTGCAGGCGTAACCACGGAAAAGCCTCAGGTGTTGCATCAAGAAACTGACTGTCTTCGGGCTCTTCCCCTCGCTCCGGAGCGCGAGCGCAAAGTAGCCCGTGAGGACTTCCAAAGATGTGCCCGGCCGAGCCCCCCTGACTGTAACCATTGGTACGCCTCCCGCCAGATTTGGGGACCCGCCAGGTAGTCAGTTGTTAAGTATTTGGATTGCCCTCCGGTAGTGAGTTAAAAACCCACCAACCAAGGGCTCACCACCGATTTTCCTATCTTTGTGGAGCTGGGGGGATTTGAACCCCCGACTTCCTCCGTGCAAAGGAGGCGCTCTCCCGCTGAGCTACAGCCCCGCAGCCATTATAGCAGTAATAGTCCCACAGTGGCTATGCGAAATAGAAGCAGGGCCACCCGGGCCGGGGTATCAATGCCGGGCTACAGCTCACGGGCCGGCGGGGGCCAGGCGCAGCAGGCGATCGTCCTCCGGGGCCGGGTCGCCGCGCCCGTCACGGTTGCTGGTAAGCAGGTACAGGGAGCCATCGGGCCCCTGGACAACGTCCCGCAGCCGGCCGTACCGGCCCTCCAGCAGCGTCCGGGGTTCAAGGGGCTCGGGGGCGGTGGGGTCCACATGCCACAGGGCGGTGCTGCGCAGCCCGGCGAAGAAGAGATGGCCCCGCCACTGGGGGAATTCCGGCCCGGTGTAGAAGGTAGCCCCGGAGGGCGCCCAGGTGCCGCTGCCACTCTCGGCCACGGGCAGGGAGAAGCCCCACTCCATCCCCTGCCTCCCCTTGGCCGCCGGCCAGCCGTAGTTGGCCCCGGCCCGGATGATGTTTACCTCATCGTGGCCCCGAGGGCCATGCTCGGTAGCATAGAGCTGGCCCGTAGCCGGCTGCCAGGCCAGCCCCTGGGGGTTGCGGTGCCCGTAGGTGAAAACGGGGGAGCCGGGGAAGGGGTTGTCCTGGGGGATAGAGCCATCGGGGTTGAGGCGCAGCACCTTACCCGCCAGGGAAGTCAGCTCCGGGGCCAGCAGCTCCCGGGCGGAGTCTCCGGCGGTTATGTAAAGTCTGCCATCCGGGCCAAACCCCAGGCGGCCACCGTCGTGGATGGTGGCCCCGGGGATGCCCTCCAGCAGCACCACCGGCTCTCCGGCCCGGCCCCCGGCCTCGGTGAGGCGCACCACCCGGTTGCGCAGCTCCCGCCCCTCCCGATAGGTATAATACACATACAGGAAGTGGTTTTTCTCAAACTCGGGGTCCAGGGCCAGGCCCAGCAGTCCGGACTCCCGGACGGTCGCCACTGGCAACACAGCCACCGGCTGGGGCAGCAACACCCCATCTGAGATGACCCGCAGCCGGCCGGGGCGCTCGGTGATGAAGATACGGCCATCGGGGGAGAAGGCCAGTGCCCAGGGCACCTCCAGGCCGGTGGCCATCACCTCCACACGGGGGGTGAGGGCAGGGGCAACGGCGGAAGCAGGCGTTGCCGGGGGAGGAGGGGGAGTGGGGGGCGGCAGGGCCGCCGGGCCCCGGCATGCCAACACGGCCAGCAGCAGAACGACCATTAGGATGACAGCAGCCCTCATGGCACTCCCACCCTTTACACGCCCAGCCGCCACGCCACCAGGCCGGCGGCCAGCAGCACCATGCTCAGCGCCAACAGCTTCAGCGTCACCTCCGGGACACCCAGCAACGAGTCCCGGTCCAGGGATTGAGTGCCACCCCCCAGAAGGTGCACCGTGCCCTCCACCCGGTCCACCCGGCGGCGCAGCCAGCGGGCCCGGGAGCTGAGGCGGCGCTGGGCCAGGCTGGTGACGAAACAGAAGGCCGCCACCACCAGCACTGCCGGGTTCAACTCCTGGCTGTTGACCCAGTAGCCCGTCAGCATAGGGAACGCCCCCCAGCTTAAAGCGAACCATAAGTCTGAGTGGAAGCGGCCACCGAAGAGCTCCATGTTGTAGGCGAAGACGATGAAGACCCCGAAAAGGATAAAGGGCACGATGGTTACGGTTACAGTGGCTGCGGCCACCACCCCCAGCCCCACAGCGGCAGCCACCGAGACCGCCGCCAGGGACAGCAGCACCGGCCTCGGGATGCGGGTGCGCAAGGGCCTTCCCCCCAGCTCGTCCAGGGCGTGGGCACCGATGCCCAGCGCCAAAAAGAAGGCCAGCAGGCTCCACCCCAGCCGGTCGGCGTGCAGCGCCGGGGCCATGGCGGCGCCTATGGCCACATAGCTGAGGTGCCACAGGGTGTAGGGAATGTGGAGCAGGGTAACATAGTCCCGCCACGCCCCTACCCCCAGGGCGTAGAAGGCGGCCCCCTTTACCGGGTCCTGGTGCCCCATATCAGCACCGCCGCACCCAGGGACATCTCCCGGCACCGGGCATCCCCTATGCCCGCCCCCTGGACCAGCATCCGCAGGTCCTCCACACTGCGGCCCGCATACAGCCTGGAGATGCTGGGGCCCAGGAAGGAGCCCGCCCGGCGCCACCCTGGAGACAGGGGTAGAGCCACCGCCGGCATCACCACCCGGGTATAGGCCAGCCACCCCCAGCGCAGCAAAGTCCGCCGGGGGACGGCGAACTCCAGCAGCACCAGCCGCCCCCCGGGCTTGACCACCCGCACCAACTCCCGCAGGGTGGCCTCCATATCGTCCACATACCGCAGGAGGAAAGTGACCGAGAGGGCGTCAAAATGGGCATCGGGGTAGCCGGTAGCCTCCGCCCTCCCCTGCCGGAGCTCAATCTGCCCCTCCAGTCCTAGTGCTTGCACCCGGCGCCGCCCGGCGGCCAGCATCCCCGGACTGAGGTCCACACCTACCACCCGGCTGCCGCAGCAACGGGCTATCTCAACGGCCACCCCAGCGGTGCCGGTACACATGTCCAGCACCAGGTCGCCGGGGCCAACATCAAGGGCAGCCACCAGGCGCCGACGCCACCGGACATACTGCCAGAAGGAGAATAGCCGGGACAGGAAATCGTACCCAGCGGCGACGCCGTCAAACAGGTTAGCGGCATGCCGGTTGCGCGGAGTTGCCTCCATAATGAGAAAGGATACCAGACCCGGCCCCATCCCTCCACCCTGGCCCTGAGCCCCAGAAATGCCAGGGAAAGTGGGCCTCAGGGTACGGTATCAAGAACTTTTCACCTGGCATTCAACCTTCCCAATTAACCCTCATTTTTGTTGAGTCGCTGCGATGTCGTCAATTGCTCAAAGAGCTAGCTCCAGCGAGCCTGATCTCCTCGGCGACAGGAGGTTAGAGGGTGTTGGCACAAAAAGTGTCCCTTTTCGCTGATTGACAACACGCTCAACAGAAGTCAGGTTTGTTGAATATCAGTCTCAATCCTGCCTGTCTCCCGTCTCCTTGAGTGAGAGCCGACTACCGGTGTAAAATGCCGCTATGGCACCTGGATAGCTGGCAGGTGTCTGAGAGGAGAGTTATGCGGGTGCGGGTACGGCTACACCACATCCACATCTTTGCCTCCGACATAAGAGCGACCCTGGCGTTCTGGCAGGAGATGTTCAGCGCCCACGTCCTGTTCGATATGCAAATAGCTGGCGCACGTAATGTGATGATCGCTGTGGGCTCGGGCAAGATAAACATCTACGACCAGCCTCCTCGTGAGGGCAGGAGCGGAGCCTATCATCATCTGGGTCTCCAGACTGATGACCTGGACGCACTAACGGAGCATATGAGGGACAGGGGGTTCCGTTTCCAGGGGCAGATAAGAGAGCACGGCCACCTCAGATACGTCATGGCTATGGCCCCCGACAATATCCTCTTGGAGATATTCCAGGTGCTTCCAGACAAGACCTCATCCAAAAGGCTGCAAGCCCTGAGAAAGGCTTTTGATTGGAGTGACAGTGACCCGTAGTGGCGTGGCTGGGGCAGCAAATCGCGCTAATCGCTGGCCAGCAAGAGAAAGGCTCACCCTCCAGCCTTGCCGTGTTTGCCCTTGCTTGCAAACAACGATCAGCGTAGTATTGGGAACATGCTGAGAAGTTCGAACCTTGCCCGGGGAGCCAATTGTTGTCATAATGGCAAGAAAGTTGCCAGTGCGCCTCTGCCTCAGGCAGGGGGCCTCTACGACGACTCCCTGAACATGCTCCGAGGTGAAGAGGTAGAAATGTGCTCGTGACAAGTTCGACGACATGCGCGATCGGCTGGTCAAGACACCGTTCAGCGGCTCGTGATTTGTCAGTCATCGCCAATTTGGAGGTAGACAATGACAACAAAAACAATTTCATCCGACTTTCCTTTTGAATCTAAATACCTTGAGGTACATGGTTCCAAAATCCATTACATCGATGAAGGTTCAGGTGACCCAATCCTCTTCATACACGGGAATCCATCGTCTAGCTACATTTGGCGTAATATTATTCCTTACCTTGTTCCCCATGGGAGATGCATCGCACTCGATCTGATCGGTATGGGTAAATCGGATAAACCTGATCTCGAATACCGTTTCTTTGACCATTCAAAATATGTGGAAGGATTTATTGAAAAATTAGATTTGTCTAACCTTACCTTAGTCATCCACGACTGGGGCTCCGGTCTCGGTTTCCATTATGCTATGAGGCATGAGAGCAACGTTAAAGGTATTGCCTTCATGGAAGCGATGGTGCAGCCATATACATGGGGGCACTTTCCAACCGTTCAGAAAATTGGTCTCAAGATGTTTCGAGCACCGGGTATTGGCTGGTTTTTGGGTAATGTTATGAACGTTTTTGTTACCCAGGGATTGTCGCAAATGATTGTCCGAAAATTATCCGCGCAAGAAAAGGAATATTATGGTGCTCCCTACAAAACAATCAAAAGCCGCAGACCGCTACTCCAGTGGGCCCGCGAAGTCCCGATAAATGGCAAGCCTTCGGACGTGCACGATGCGGTATTGAAATTCAGCCAAAAGCTTCAGGAATCCGAGTTACCTAAAATCCTCTTCTTTGGGAACAAGGGGATCGCCATTGACGCAACATTGGTGGATTGGTGCAAGCAAAAACTTAAGAATCTAAAAGTAGTCGATATTGGCGAAGGGATACATTTCTTACAAGAAGACAATCCACATTTGATTGGTGAAGAGTTGGCGAAATGGTATCAGGCGTTATGACTGTCAATGGTATCCTACACAGGAGCGACGGGACCCTCGCTTAATTTAGCTCCAATCCTGTCCAACTGATGCGGTCCACTTCAATCTTTCGTCAACAACGGTGGGCCTTTGTGGACTCGAACCACAGACCTCGGCTTTATCAGAGCCGCGCTCTAACCACCTGAGCTAAAGGCCCACGGCGTCTCCAAGGCAAGTATGGCAGCAGGGGCCTGGGGTGTCAAGGTATCACCACAAAAATGTGCCGTGGAGGTCGTTTGCCAGCCGCTCTTGGCCCACCCACCCACCCCCGAAGTTATTTACTGGACGAGTAGGTGGGAAAAACAGTGTCCCCTTGACCGCCAC
>JAZGBK010000186.1:0-6730 GCA_036476365.1 Dehalococcoidia bacterium | reverse complement strand
TCCTCCTCTCCTTCCTGTCCGTTATCAAGCTGGAGCTGGTGGTCAACGGCCTGTTCCTGGGGACCATCATCGCCCTGGGTGCCATTGGCCTTACCATGGTTTACGGCATTCTCAAGTTCGCCCACATTGCCCACGGCGACTTCATGACCCTGGGCGCTTACATCGCCCTGTTCCTCCTCGGCACCCTCTTCCCCCGCCTGGGCATGGAGGGGACGGGCCTGGGCCCTTTCACCTTCGGGTATCCCCTGTTGCTGGCGCTCCCCCTCACCATGCTGGTCCTGGTGGCCGTAGGCATCGGCTTGGACTTAGGGGTGTACCGGCGCCTGCGGCGCCGGGGCGTCAGCATGGTGGTGCTGGCCATGACCTCCCTGGGGGTAGCCATCGCCCTGCGGGGCCTGGTGCAAATCCTGTGGGGCGGGGGCATAGAGCAATACCCCAGGCTCTCCAGACCCTTCTACCAGCTTCCCATGGGGGTCCGCATTCCACCGGACGGCCTCTTCATCATGGCGTTGACCCTGGCCCTGGTGGTGGCCGTTTACCTGTTCCTCACCCGCACCAAGATGGGCAAAGCCATGCGGGCCACCTCGGACAATCCAGAGCTGGCCCGGGTGAGCGGCATCAACACGGAGCATGTCATCTGGTGGACCTGGGCCATAGCCGCTGCGCTGGCGGCTACAGCCGGAGTTCTGCTGGCGGTGTTTCAGGCCCAGCTGCTCCCCATCATGGGGTGGCGCATCCTCATCCCCCTCTTCGCTGCGGTTATTCTGGGCGGCATCGGGAACCCTTATGGGGCGCTGATAGGGGCTCTCATCATCGGGGTCACCTCCGAGGTCTCCACCGAGTGGCTCAACCCCAGCTATAAGCCCGCCATCGCCTTCTTAATTATGATTGTGACGCTACTGCTGCGCCCCACGGGAATCTTTGGGGTTAAGGGCTGATGGATATCACCGGCATTGCGAGCTATACCTCTGGGGTTGCCATCGTGGCGGCCATCTACGCCATCTTCGCCATAGGCCTCAACGTACACTGGGGGTACACGGGGCTGTTCAATATAGGTATTGCCGGCTTCTTTGCCCTGGGAGCCTATACGGCGGCGCTGCTGACCACATCCTCACCCGACCCCCGGCTGTTTGAGGACTTCAAGTTCGGGGGCGACCTCCCGGCGCGCCTGGCGGCCCTCAACCTGGGCATTGACCTGTGGTTTGTTCTGGCCTTGCTGGCGGCAGGGGTGGTGTGCGCCGCCGTCGCCCTCGGCATCGGCTTCATCACCCTGAGGTTGCGGGACGACTATCTGGCTATAGCTACCCTGGGCATCGCCGAGAGCGTCCGGCTGGTCTTTCTTAACGAGAAGTGGCTGGCCAACGGCTCCAAGGGGCTGTACCGCATCCCCAAGTTCCTGGGAGACCTGGTCTCCCCGCAGAACTACGACTACCTGTACCTGGTGGCCGTGGCGGTCGTCCTGGCCGTCCTGTACCTCGCCGTTGAGCGGGTCATCAAGTCCCCCTGGGGGAGGGTGCTCAAGGCTATTCGGGAGGACGAGACCACTGCTGCGGCCAGCGGGAAGAATGTGTTCAGCTTCAAGCTCCAGTCCTTCATGTTAGGGGCAGCCATCATGGGCATCGGCGGTGCACTGTATGCTCACAATATCCGCTTCGTGGCCCCCATCACCTTTGACCCTCTCCTGGCCACCTTCGTCATCTGGGCGATGCTGATGGTGGGAGGCAGCGGGAACAATAAGGGGGCCATTCTGGGGGCCTTTGTGGTGTGGGGCATCTGGGCGGGGACCCAGTTCCTCCCCGGCTTCCTTTCCGACCCCAACTTCCGCCTCTTTATGGTGGGCTTCCTGATTGTGGCCGTCATTCTCCTGCGCCCCGGAGGCATCCTGGGGGAGGAGCGCAAGGTCTCGCAGCCGGCTCAAGAACGAGAAGGGGCTGCCTCCTCAGACTCATAGCCTGAAGAGACAGCCCCCTTGCCGCTTAAAGGTCAGGCTTACCGGCCCGCCCCGAGTGTGACGGAGCGCTGCCTATGGCAGCTCGAACCTCCCCGTGGAGACGACCTCCCCACCCTCTATCTTCCAAATCTCTATGGTGGAGATGACGTCGCCGTTCTCGTCGAAGTCCTGGGAGCCCGCAGCGCCTTCGTAGTTGATGTCAACGCCCTGCCGGATGAGCTCCAGGGCCCGTGAGATGCTGGCCACTCCCGGCCCCACCACCTCACCGGGAGAGTTGGCGACGCTGCGCAGGGCGTCCCGGATTTTGGTGCTGTCTGTGGTAGTGCCCGCCTTCGCGCTGGCCAGGGCGATAAGCACTACGGCGTCGTAGGTCTCGGCGATGAAGGGCAGAGGAGGCACCTCAACGGCGAAGGCGGTGGCATAGTCCCGGTCAAAGGTACGCCGGGCATCCGTCAGCGCCGAACCCGGTGCCGTTCCATGGAACCCCTCAAAGCTCGCCCACCCCAGGGCCTCAAACATGTCAGGGGCCTTGGTGCCATCAACAAAGAGGAAGCTGTCAATGTAGCCTCCCTCAAGGGCCTCCCGCAGGTAGATTTGGGCCTGCCCCGGGTAGCTTATAGCCACCAGGACATCGGGGTTACCGGCGGTTGCCTTACTAAGCTCTGAGGTGAAGCTGGGCTGGGTATCCTCGTGGGCCACCAGCTCCTGGACCGTTCCACCCTCCGCCTCGAAGGTGGTCTTGAACTGCTCGGCCAGCCCCTGGCCGTAGGCGTTGTTGATGTATAGGGCCGAAGCGCTGTTGAAGCCCAGCTCCCGGGCCAGACGCCCCAGGACTACCCCCTGGGCCGCATCTGACACTGTAGTGCGGAAGAGGAAGTCGTTGTCCTCCAGCACCGTAATGGCGGGTGAGGTGGAGGCGCCGGAAATCTGGATGACCCCGCTGGGGCCCGTCACCGATAGCGCCACCGGGATGGTAACCCCGCTGGCCAGAGCGCCCACGATGCCCACCACATTCTCCACGTCCACCAGGGCCCGGGCGGCGTCCACCCCCACCTGCGGGGTGGTCTGGGTGTCCCTGGAGACGATGATGACCGGCCCGCCCAGGATGCCGCCAGCCAGGTTGATGTGGTCCGCTGCCAGCGTAGCGCCGTTGCGGTGCGCCGGGCCGAAGTAGGACAGGCTGCCGGTGAAGCTGTTAAGCTGCCCTATTTTAAGGGGGGGTGCGGCGGCAACAGGGACCTTGACCTCCCTCACCACCTCCTTCACCACCACCACCGGCACCTCTACCTCCTTCACCACCTCTTTGGTGACCACCACCTCCGTGGGCACCTCCTTCACCACCTCTTTCACCACCACCTTCTCCACCGGCACCTCTTTCACCACCTCCCGGGTGCACGCCGCCGTCAGAACCAGGCTTAAGACGAGGAGCCATGCTACCAGATAGCGCGGTCGTATCACCTTGCTCATGCTGTTTGTCCCTCCCCCCCAAATATTTGGAAAGTTGGCGTGGTTGCCTGCCACGCCACACCTCTTGACCAGTCCTGGCGAACGCCAGGATTGGTACCCCTTTTGGCGTAGCGATTATACTGCCACCCTGGATACATGTCAACCTTCTGTACTCTCCCGCCCACCCCCCCCCCACCCTGTATTTTGTTTCCGGGGGCGCATAGCCCCCCAGTCCCCCCAGGGGGGTGTTGCGGGGTATGGTATCATTTTAGGACATGGTCAGACCTGCCAGGAGCAGCAGGGTGGACTGGCACACCGAGGCAGTCCAGCAGATTGAGGAAAGCTGCCAGCTCTCCCAGGCCCTCAAGGAGCAGGCGGGGGTGCTGGTGGACATTGCTGGGCGCATCACCGATGCCCTGCGCCAGGGCCACAAGGTGCTCCTGCTGGGCAACGGGGGCAGCAGCGCTGATGCCCAGCACATCGCCGCTGAGCTCTCCGGTAAGTTCCGCCTGGAGCGGGAACCCCTGCCCGCCCTGGCCCTGACCACCAACACCTCCTGCATCACCGCCATTGCCAACGACTACGGCTACGAGGCCGTCTTCGCCCGCCAGCTCCGGGCCATAGTGGCCCCCCACGACGTGGTGGTATGCATCAGCACCTCGGGCAACTCCCCCAGTGTGCTCCGGGCGGTGGAGGAGGCCAGGAGCCACGGGGCCTTCACCGTGGCCCTCACCGGGGACTGTGGTGAGCTGCGGGAGAAGGCCGACATATCGCTGTGCCTACCCTCCACCGCTACCCCCCGCATCCAGGAGGCGCATATACTCGCCGGGCACATCATCTGCCACCTGGTGGAGGAGGCCCTGTTCGGGGGTGACCACGAATAGGGCAGTGTTCCTGGACCGGGACGGCACCATAAACCGGGACGTGCCTTACTGCAGCCGCCCCGAGGACTTTGAGCTCCTGCGTGGTGTGGCCCGGGGGATTGCCTACCTCAACCAGCACTTCAAGGTGGTAGTAGTTACCAACCAGTCCGGGGTGGCCCGGGGCTACTTCACCGATGAGATACTGGACCGCATCCACCACCACATGCTCCAGGAACTGTCCCGGGAGGGGGGCCGGGTGGACGCCATCTACTACTGCCCCCACCACCCCCAGGACAACTGTGAGTGGTGGACGCCATCTACTACTGCCCCCACCACCCCCAGGACAACTGTGAGTGCCGTAAACCCCAGCCCGGCCTCATCCTGGCCGCCGCCCGGGAGATGGACCTTGACCTCCCCGGCTCCTACCTTATGGGGGACCAGCTCCAGGATGTAGCTGCCGCCCACCAGGCGGGGTGCCGGGCGGTGCTGATTGATGACCTGTTCTACATCAAGCGCAACCTGCCCCGGGGGTCCGCGCCCGACTACATAGCCCCCGATTTCTACACCGGGGCGCTGTGGATTGTGGCCCACGCCAGGAGCCGGGGCCTGGAGGCGGAACCGGTCTAACCCTGGCCGCTGCCCTTCTTGAGCCAGTACAGGTAGAGCCCGGCCAGGGTCTTGGAGTCCTCAATCTCTCCGGAGACGATGAGCCGGGGCACCTCGGTTAAGGGGTAGCGCACCGGCTCTATGTACTCGGTGTCCTCGGCCACCGCCGGGTTGGCTATCAGGTCGGTAGCCAGGAAAACATACAGGTACTCGCTGGCGTAGCCGGGGGCGGAGTAGAAGCCCCCCAGCGGCTCCAGGTGGCCGGGCTCATGGCCCACCTCTTCCCGTAGCTCCCGCCGGGCGCACTCCTCCGGGCTCTCCCCGGGCTCGGTGGTGCCCGCCGGCAGCTCCAGGATGGTGCTGTCTATAGCGTGGCGCATCTGGCGCACCATGAGCAGGTTGCCCTCCCCATCCACAGGGACCATGACCACCGAGGGTATGTGCTCCACAATCTCCCGCGTGGTCACCCGGCCCGAGGCCAGCCTCACCGTATCCACCCGCAGGCTCAACGCCCGGCCCTGGTAGGGGTGCTCGGAGGAGAGGACCTCCTCAGGCAAGGCGCACTCCCCTGGCCCGGCGCTGCCGGAGCCAAGGCACCGGCTTCAGCGGCAGCACCAGGGCCGTCTCGTCGCAGTTGGGGAACTTGGGGCAGCGCTGGCACTCCCCCCACACCTTGCGGGGCAGCCGCTCCACGGGCACCTGCTGGAAGTTGAACCGCTCAAAGAAGCCGGGCCGGTAGGTGAGGGCGAAGACGACCGGGATGCCCAGCCCCCTGGCCTCCCCTATACAGGTGTCCACCAGGCGGCTGCCCATGCCGGCGGACTGGTTATCCTCCCTCACCGCCAGGGCCCGGACTTCGGCCAAGTCCGACCAGTAGATGTGGAAGGCCACACAGGCGGCCACATCCTGGCCCTGGTGCACCACCCAGTAGTCCCTGAGGTTCTCGTAAATCTCGCTCAGGGAACGGGGCAGCATCTCCCCCCTGTCCGCCCAGAAGTTGACCAGGCGGTGTATCTGGGGGGCATCATTTAGTCCGGCCTTCTCGACCTCCAACCCGACCTCCTTAGCCCACCCTGTCCAGCAGGCGCTGGCCCAGGGTGCGATAGAAAAAGCCCGGAGGCTCCGTGCGCAGGAAGCGGGCGGGGTGGGGGCTGCGCCGGGCGCTCACCCGGTGGCCCTGGGCCAGGGGCAGGTGCACCTGGCCGTCCAGGCTCATGACGGCGGGATGGTCCGTGGTCACCTCCATCTCCACCACCGCCTCCGGGGACAGCACCAGGGGGCTGCGCCAGCTCAGGTGGGGGGCCACCGGCTGCAGGAGCATCTCCCTGGCCTGGGGATAGAGGATAGGCCCCCCGGCGGACAGGGCGTAGCCGGTGGAGCCGGTGGCGGTGGCCACGATGAGGCCGTCCCCCTTGAAGGTGGTCAGCGGCTCGCCGTCCACCGATACCCTCACATATACCACCCGGACCGCCTCGCCACGGGCCACCACCACATCGTTGAGGCCGTGCAGACTGCGGCCGTTGTCTCCGGGGGGCAGGCAGTCCACCTGGAGCATGGCCCGCTCCTCCACCCAGCCCTCCCCGGCCAGCAGACCGGGGAGCCTGTGGTGTAGCTCCTGGGGGGCCACCTCGGCGATGAAACCCAGCCGGCCCAGGTTCACCCCCAGGATGGGCACCCCAAAGGGGGCAGCCGCCCTGGCGGCGCGGAGGATGGTGCCGTCGCCGCCCAGGCTCAGCAGCAGGTCGGTACCGGGCAGCCGGGAGTGGGCGGCGTCCTCATCGGCGGCGGGGCACAGCCACACCCCGGCCCCCAGGGTGGGGATAAAACCCTCCATCTCCCCGGCCAGGGCCCGTGCCGGCTCCAG